>JAJYFW010000111.1 GCA_021785335.1 Pseudomonadota bacterium | reverse complement strand
GGTCAGCAGCGTGAGTGTGGCGAAGCCGCCGACCACGATCGCGGTCGTCGGCAGCACCATGTGCCAGAGATAGTCGAGCACGCGCGCGCCGAAGCTCCAGTGCGAGGCGCCCTCGCTCGCCAGCCCGCGCAACGGGAAGATCTCGAGGAAGCTGCCGCCGGCGAACAACACCACCAGCAGGATCGCGAACAGGAAGCCCGGAACCGCGTAGCCG
The DNA here is from genome assembly GCA_021785335.1 of Pseudomonadota bacterium. The sequence continues at coordinate 6,189 of JAJYFW010000111.1, read as the reverse complement.
ACCAGGATGGCGGCCGACGAAGCCACGTCGAAACGGCTGCCGTCGCGCACCGCCTTGGCGATGCCGAGCGGAATGGAGACGGCATAGATGATCAGCGTCGACCACAGGCCGAGCGAGATCGAGACCGGCAGCCGCTGTTCGATCAGTTGCAGAACCGATTTGTCGCGGAAGAAGCTCTTGCCGAGGTTGAAGGTGAGGTAGCCCTTCACCATCAGCAGGAAGCGCTGCAGCGGCGGCTTGTCGAAGCCGAACATGCGCCGGATGCGGGCGACCAGATGCGGATCGAGCCCGCGCGCGCCGCGGTAGATGCCGCTGCTGCCGACCTGCGCCTCCGAGCCGGAGGGCCCCAGCGTGCCCATCACGCTGGCATGGCCCTTGAGCTGGGCGAGCATCGTCTCGACCGGACCGCCCGGCGCGAACTGAACGATGGCGAAGTTGATGGCGATGATGCCGAACAGCGTCGGGATCATCAGCGCCAGGCGGCGGATGAGATAGGCGCCCATCGGCGCCTCAGTGCCGCCGTTTCGCGGCCAGGTCCGCGGCGCGGGCCGGGTCCTCCCACCAGGCGTTGAGCTCGACCCCGGTGCGCACCGGCTGCGCGGGATGGCCGAGCTTGTCCCACCATGCCGCCCAGACTTTGTCGAGGTACCAGTTGGGCACCATGTACCAGCCCCAGAGCAGCACGCGGTCGAGCGCCCTGGTCGCGGCGACGAGGCTGGCGCGATCCTGGGCGGTGATGATGTGGTGCACAAGCGCGTCCACCGCGGGATTGCACACGCCCATGAGATTGTCGCTGCCGATCTGCTTGGCGCTGCCGCAGCTCCAGTAGTCGACCTGCTCGTTGCCGGGGCTGTCGGATTCCGGGAACACCGTGATGGTCATGTCGTAGTCGAAATTATTGATCCGCTGCTGGTACTGCGCGGGATCGATGACGCGCACCTGTGCCGCGATGCCCAGGTGCGAGAGCTGCGTCGCGTAGGGCACCAGCACGCGCTGGAACACCGGCGCGTCGGCGAGAATCTCGAACTGCATCTGCTGGCCGGCGGCGTTCACCAGCTTGCGGTTCTTCACCCGCCAGCCCGCCGCCTCCAGCAGCTTCAGCGCGGCGCGCAGTTCCGGCAGGTCGTTGCCGCTGCCGTCGGTCACGGGAAGCGTGTAGGGCGTGGTGAACAGGGCGGGGGGCAGGATCGCTTTCCATGGGTCGAGCAGCTTGAGCTCGGCGGGCGAGGGCAGGCCGGAGGAGGCGAACTCGCTGCCCTCGAAATAGCTCGTGGTGCGCTTGTAGAGGCCATAGAACAGCGTCTTGTTGGTCCACTGGAAGTCGAACGCGAGCGTCATCGCCTCGCGCACGCGCGGGTCGGCGAAGACCGGCCGGCGGGTGTTCATCGCGAAGCCCTGCATGCCCACAGGCAGGTGGACGGGAAAGGCCTCCTTCTTCACCAGGCCCTGCCGCACCGCGGGAAAGTCGTAGCCGGTGGCCCAGGTCTTGGAGATGTTCTCGCGGCGGTAGGTGATCTGTCCGGCCTTGAACGCCTCGAAGGCAACGGTCGGGTCGCGGAAGAACTCGGTGCGCCGGCGGTCGAAGTTATAGAGCCCCTTGCCGGTCGGGCGGTCCTTTGCCCACCAGTCCGCGGCGCGCGAGAGGATAAGCGTGCGGCCGAAGTCCGCCTTCTCCACGCGGTAGGGGCCGGAGCCGAGCGGGGCTGCGGTGAGCGGGGCCGAGAAATCCCGCCCCTTCCACCAATGCTCGGGCAGCACCGGCATCTGGCCCAGGATGAACGGCAGCTCGCGGTCGCGGCCGGTGCGGAACAGGAAGGTCACCGTCTTCGGCCCATCCACGCGCACGGATGCGACTTCGGCATAATACTGGCTGTAGAACGGCTTGCCCTTCGCGCGCAGCGTATCGAAGGTCCACGCCACGTCCGCGGCGGCGACCGGCGAGCCGTCGTTGAAGCGCGCCGCATCGCGCAGCACGAAGGTCACGGATTTGCGGTCCGGCGCCACCGTCATCGAACGCGCCAGATGCGCGTATGAGGCATTCGGCTCGTCGGGGTTGGGCGCCAGCAGGCTGTCCCAGACCAGCGTGAGGTCGCTGGGCGCCGTGCCGCGGACGATGAAGGGGTTGAGGCTGTCGAAGGAGCCGATATCGGCGAGCACGATCTCGCCTCCCTTCGGCGCCTCGGGGTTCACATAGGGGAAGTGCGCGAAATCCGGCGGGAGCGACGGCTTGCCGAGCAGCGCATAGCCCGGCGTCGGCGACCTGTCCGCCGGCGGCACGGGCGCGGCCACCGCCGACAGGGGCGCGAATGCCACCGCCGTCAGCGCCACGCATGCTTGTCTTCGCCTCACGCCGGCCCCCGGTCCTGCCATTCCGGGCGATAGGGGCACTGCACGGCATCCGGGGTCAAGACGTCGCGACGCCCTCAGCCGGCGAGGCAGGCAACGGCGGCCCCGAGCAGCCTGGCGTCGCCGAGCGCGAGCACATCGCCGGGCGAGTCCGCGGCGAGGGGACGGCCGGACCAGTCGCGCACCATCCCGCCCGCGCCCTCGATCACCGGGCCGAGCGCCGCCCAGTCCCATGGCTTGAGGTCGCATTCCGCGACGATGTCGATCTGCCCCAGCGCCAGCAGCCCGTAGGCATAGCAATCCCCGCCCCAGGTCACGCGCCGCGCGCGGGCGGCGAGGCGCTGGAAGCGCGGCAGCGCCTGGCCCAGCATCTCGGGCGAGGTGCTGGAGAGTTCGGCCTCGTCGAGCGAAGCGCAGCACCGCGTGCCGGCGCGCCCGGCGGGGCCGCGGAAGCGCGTGCGCTCGCCCGCCACGCCGACCCAGCGCTCGCCGGTGATCGGCTGGTCGATCACGCCCAGCACCGGCACGCCCTCCTCCAGCAGCGCGATCAGCGTGCCGAAGAGCGGCCTTCCGGTGATGAAGGCGCGGGTGCCGTCGATCGGGTCCAGCACCCAGCGCAGGTCGGCGCCGGGCCGGTCGAGGCCGAATTCCTCGCCCATCACCCCCGCCTCCGGCGTCCGTTCAGCGAGCACCGCGCGCATCGCCTGCTCGGCGGCGCGGTCGGCGATGGTCACCGGGCTGGCGTCGCCCTTGAGCTCGGCCGCGAGCTCGGCGCGGAACAACGGGCGGATCACCGCCCCCGCGACGTCCGCCGCCGCCTCCGCGACCGCGGCCATCGCGGCGAGCCGGCCGGAGTCCATTGCCGTGCGGTTACTTCGGCAGCGGCGCCGGCTTGTCGGCCAGGGTGCGCAGGTAGGCGATGACATCGGCGCGCTGCTGCGCGTTGCTGATGCCGGCGAAGGCCATGCGCGTGCCGGGCACTTCCTTCATCGGCCCCTCAAGCCAGGTGTCGAGCGCCTGATACGTCCAGATGCCCTTCATCTTGGCCTTGAACGCGCTGCTGTAGGAGAAGCCGGGTTCGGCCCCCTGCTTGCGGCCGACCACGTCCCACAGGTTCGGCCCGACGCGCGTCCCGCCGCCCTTGTTCAGCGTGTGGCAGGCAGAGCAGATGCCGTTCACCGTGCCCGCCCCCTGCTTGGGGTCGGCCTTGGCGAGCAGCGCCGCGAGCGCGGGGGACGTGCCGGCGGCGGCGCCCTCGTTGGCGGAGGATCCGGCGGCGGGAGCGGCAGCCGGCGTGGCGGCGGCGGCAGGCTTGGCGGGAGCCGGGGCTGCCGGCGTCGCGGCTGCGGCGGAGGGCAGCGGCATCGGCTTGTCGGAAAGGGTGCGCAGGTAGGCGACGACCTCGGCGCGCTGCTGCTCGCTGCTGATGCCGGCGAAGGCCATGCGCGTGCCCGGCACCTCCTTCATCGGCCCCTCAAGCCAGGTGTTGAGCGCGTCGTAGGTCCACGTGCCCTTCATCTTGTCCTTGAAGGCGCTGCTGTAGCTGAAGCCGGGCTCGGCCCCCTGCTTGCGGCCAACCACGTCCCACAGGTTCGGCCCGACCAGCGTCTTGCCGCCCTTGTCGAGCGTGTGGCAGGCGGCGCAGATGCCGTGCACCGTGGTGGCGCCCTTGGCGGGGTCGGCCTTGGCGACCATCTCGGCGAAGCTCGGCGCGGCCGCGGCAGCGGCGGCGGCCGGCTTGGCCGCGGCGGGCTTCGGCGCCTCGGCGGCGATCTCGGCCGCGGTCGGCAGCGGCATCGGGCTCTTCGACAGCGTGCGCAGGAAGGCGATCACATCGGCGCGCTGCTTGTCGTTCGAGATGCCGGCGAAGGCCATGCGGGTGCCGGGGACTTCCTTCATCGGCCCGGCGAGCCAGGTGTTGAGCGCCTGGTACGTCCAGGTGCCCTTCATCTTGGCCTTGAACGCGTCGCTGTAGGAGAAGCCGGGCTCGGCGCCCTGCTTGCGGCCGACCACACCGTAGAGGTTCGGCCCGACCAGCGTCTTTCCGCCCTCGTTATAGGTGTGGCAGGCGGCGCAGATATGCGAGACCTCGGTCTCGCCGGCCTTGACGTCCGCCGTCGCGAGCAGGCCCAGGATCGGGCCCGGGCCGGTGGGTGCCGCGGCGGCCGGCGCGCTGGTCTGCGCCACCTCAATCTTGATCGGCGGCTTGGTCGGGTTGTGGCTCACCACGAGCCCGTCGGCGATGAACCCCGTCACCATAAAGGCGATTCCTGCCACCAGGACGGCGGCGACCGCCTTGTTGACGTCCATGCTGTTCATGCGCGCGACTCCGGCTCGACGGGCATGCGGCTACACCGCCCACCCCGGGGTTTCAAGTTGCGGCGCACCATATGGATGCGACCGCGCGGCATCAAGCCGGCAACACCCGCTTCTGAAAGGTTTTCGTATGCCAGCCGGCCGCCCCCTTCTGCACGCGGATGCCGCGCGCTACACGGCAGGCATGAGCCGCTGCGAGCCATGTCCGCGCACCCCGGTACCGGGCGCCCCGCGCCCGGGGGCCTTCGGCGCGTGAACCCCATCGTCGTCATTCCCGCGCGCATGGCCGCGACCAGGCTGCCGGGCAAGCCGCTCGCCGACATCCACGGCAAGCCGATGATCGTCCATTGCCTCGACCGCGCGCGCGAGGCCGGCATCGGCCCCGCCGCCGTGGCCGCGGGCGATGCCGAGATCGTCGCCGCCGTGACCGCTTCCGGCGGCACGGCGGTGCTGACGGACCCGAACCTGCCGCGCGGCACGGACCGGGTGGACGCCGCGCTGAAGACGCTCGACCCCGAGGGGCGGCACGACATCGTGGTCAACCTGCAGGGCGACCTGCCGAGCATCCCGCCCGCCTACCTGCGCGCGGTGCTCGCGCCGCTCGCGCAGCGCGGCTTCGACATCGCGACCCTGGTCGCCCCGATCGAGGACGAGGCGGAGGCCAGGGCCCCTTCCGTGGTGAAGGCGGTCTGCGCCTTTCCGCCGGGAGCGGACGTCGCCCCGGCACTCTATTTCTCCCGCGCGCAGGTGCCCTATGGCGAGGGGCCGCTGTGGCACCATATCGGCATCTACGCGTTCCGCCGCGCGGCCTTGTCGCGCTTCGTCTCGCTGCCGCAGTCGCCGCTGGAACTGCGTGAGGCGCTGGAGCAGTTGCGCGCGCTCGAGGCCGGCATGCGCATCGGCTGCGCGCGCGTCGAGGTGGCGCCCTTCGGCGTCGATACCCCGGCCGACCTCGCCCGCGCCCGCGCCGCCCTCGCGCTGCGGCCGTGACCGGCGACCGAATGACCGGCGACCGAACCAAGATCTCGCCCAAGGATACGCCATGACCAACGTGATCGCCTTCCAGGGCCGGCCCGGCGCCTATTCCGACCTCGCCTGCCGGCGCGCCTATCCCAACTGGCGCACCCTGCCCTGCGAGAGCTTCGAGGCGGCGATCGAGGCGGTGCGCAGCGGGCAGGCGCAGCTCGGCATGCTGCCCTGTGAGAACAGCCTCGCCGGGCGCGTGCCGGATATCCATTCGCTGCTGCCGGACAGCGGGCTGACCATCGTGGGCGAGGCGTTCCAGCGCGTCGAGCACTGCCTGCTCGCGCCGAAGGGGGCGACGATCGCGGGGCTCCGGCGCGCGCATTCGCACGCGGTCGCCCTCGGCCAGGTGCGCCGCGTGATCAGGGAACTCGGCCTCACGCCGGTGATCGAGGCGGACACCGCGGGTGCCGCCGAGCAGGTCGCGGCGTGGAACAACAAGGAGGACGCCGCGATCGCCTCGGAACTCGCGGCGGAGCTGTTCGGGCTCGAGATCCTGCGCCG
>JAJYFW010000110.1 GCA_021785335.1 Pseudomonadota bacterium | reverse complement strand
ATAGTCGAAGCTCTTGGTGGACCCGGTGTGGTTGTTGAACGTCACGCAGGGCGAGATGCAGTCGATGAAGGCCGCCCCCGCATGCGTCAGCGCCGCCTCGATCAGCGGCACGAGCTGCGCCTTGTCGCCGGAGAAGCTGCGCGCGACGAAGGTGGCGCCGAGCTGCAGCGCAAGGCCCACCATGTCGATCGCCTCGTCGCCGTTGGCCGCGCCGCGCTTGTTGAGCGCGCCGCGATCGGCGGTGGCGGAGAACTGCCCCTTGGTGAGGCCGTAGACTCCGTTGTTCTCGACGATATAGGTCATGTTGACGCCGCGGCGCAGCGCGTGCGCGAACTGCCCGAGCCCGATCGAGGCGGAATCGCCGTCGCCGGAGACGCCGAGATAGATCAGCTCGCGGTTGGCGAGATGCGCGCCGGTGAGCACGCTCGGCATGCGCCCGTGCACGGAGTTGAAGCCGTGCGCCGCCCCGAGGAAGTAGGTCGGCGTCTTGGACGAGCAGCCGATGCCGGAGAGCTTGGCGATGCGGTGCGGCGGCAGCGAGAGGTTGTAGCAGGCATGCACGATCGCGGCCGAGATCGCGTCATGGCCGCAGCCGGCGCAGAGCGTGGAGATCGCCCCCTCGTAGTCGCGCCGCGTGAGGCCGAGCTCGTTCTTCGGCAGGTCCGGGTGGTGCAGCTTGGGCTTGGGCAGGTAGGTCATGGCGTGTTCTCTACACCCCCTGGGGCTGAGAGCCGTGGGACTGGGCGCGGCGCAGCGGCGTCACGCGGGCGTGGGCTTCGATCTCGCCCACGATCGCGTCGGCGGTGATGGGCGTGCCGTCGTAGTGCAGCACCCGCACGAGGCGGGCGGGATCGATCTCCTCCTCGACCACGAGCAGGCTGCGCAGCTGCGCGTCGCGGTTCTGCTCGACGACGAAGACGCGCTCGTGCTCCTGGACGAAACGTTTCACATCTGCATGGAAGGGGAAGGCGCGGACGCGCAGCGCGTCGAGCGCCACGCCCTGCGCGGCGAGCAGGTCCAGCGCCTCGTCCATCGCCGGCGCGGTCGAGCCGTAATAGATCGCGCCGAGGCGCGAGCCACCCGGCGCGTCGCGGCGGACGGGCGCGGGCACCAGCGCGCGGGCGGTGGCGAATTTCTTCAGCAGCCGCTCCATGTTGTCGCGGTAGGCGTCGCCCTCCTCGGTGTAGCGGGCGTAGCGGTCGCGCGAGGTGCCGCGGGTGAAGTAGGCGCCGCGCGTGGGGTGCGTGCCGGGCCAGGTGCGCCAGGGGATGCCGTCGCCATCGACGTCGAGGTAGCGGCCGAAGTCGCGGCCGGATTCGAGCATCTCGGCGGTCATCACCTTGCCGCGATCCATGCGCCGCGTGTCGTCCCAGGCGAGCGGGGCGACCAGGCGCTCGTTCATGCCGATGTCGAGGTCGAGCAGCACGAAGACCGGCGTCTGCAGCCGGTCCGCGAGGTCGAAGGCGGTGGCGCCGAGCTCGAAGCACTCGCGCGGGTCCTCCGGGAACAGCAGCACGTGCTTGGTGTCGCCGTGCGAGGCATAGGCGCAGGACAGCACGTCGCATTGCTGCGTGCGCGTGGGCATGCCGGTCGAGGGGCCGGCGCGCTGCACGTCGAAGATCACCGCGGGGATCTCGGCGAAATAGGCGAGGCCGAGGAACTCCTGCATCAGCGAGATGCCTGGGCCGGAGGTGGCGGTGAAGGCGCGCGCGCCGTTCCAGCCGGCGCCGATCACCATGCCGATGGAGGCCAGCTCGTCCTCCGCCTGGACGATGGCGTAGCGCTTCTCCTTCGTTTCGGGATCGGTGCGGAACCGCGCGCACCAGCGCTGGTAGGCCTCGGCGAGCGAGGTGGAGGGCGTGATCGGGTACCAGGCGCAGGCCGTCGCGCCGCCATAGACGGCGCCGAGCGCCGCCGCGGAGTTGCCCTCGAGGAAGATGCGCTCGCCCACCTTGTCGGCGCGGCGCACGGTGAGCCCGATCGGGCAGGGCAGCGACTTCTCCGCGTGCGCGCGCCCGAGGCGGAAGGCGTGCACGTTGGGCGCGATCAGCTTTTCCTTGGCCCGGAACTGCTCGGCGATGAGCTGCTCGATCACCGCGGGGTCGATATCGAGGATGGCCGAGAGCGCACCGACATAGAGGATGTTCTTGAACAGCTGGCGCTGGCGCGGGTCCGTGTACTCGGCGTTGCAGATGGCGGTGAGCGGCAGGCCCAGCACCGTGATGTCGTCGCGGAACTTCGCGGCCGGCAGCGGGCGCGTGCTGTCGTAGAACAGATACCCGCCCGGAACGATCCCGGCGACGTCCTTGTCCCAGGTCTGCGGGTTCATCGCCACCATCAGGTCGGTGCCGCCGCGCGCGCCGAGATAGCCGGCCTCGGAAACACGCACCTCGTACCAGGTGGGCAGGCCCTGGATGTTGGAGGGGAAGATGTTGCGCGGCGTCGCCGGCACGCCCATGCGGATGATCGACTGCGCGAACAGCCGGTTGGCCGAGGCCGAGCCCGAGCCGTTGACGTTGGCGAACTTGACGACGAAGTCGTTGACGCGAACCAGCGGTTTCATGCGGCGACAGGCTCCGCCCCGGAATTCATGGTTGGGTGGGTGATGCTTGGCGGCATGGTGCCCACTTGCGCCATGTCGAGCAGGAAGCGCTGCATGTCCCACGCGCCGGTGGGGCAGCGCTCGGCGCACATGCCGCAGTGCAGGCAGACATCCTCGTCCTTGACCATGACGCGCCCGGTCTTGAGCCCGCCATGCACCTGCAGGTCCTGCGCCATGTTGAGCGACGGCGCGTTGAGACCCTGGCGCAGCACCCGCTCCTCCGCGTCGGCGGTAAAGGTGATGCAGTCGACGGGGCAGATGTCGACGCAGGCATCGCACTCGATGCACAGCTTCGGCGCGAACACCGTCTGGATGTCGCAGTTGAGGCAGCGCTGCGCCTCCTTCAGCGCGAGGCCGAGGTCGAAGCCGAGTTCCACCTCGGCGCCGATATCGGCCAGCGCCAGCGACTTGTCGCGGTGCGGCACCTTGTAGCGCAGGTCGATGGCAATGGCGTTGTCGTAGCTCCACTCGTGGATGCCCATCTTCTGCGAGACGAGCGTCACGTAGGGCGGCGGACGGTCCCGGACGTCGCCGCCGGAGAGCAGCAGGTCGATGGAGACCGCGGCCTGGTGGGCGTGCGCCACCGCCCAGATGATGTTCTTGGGCCCGAACGCCGCGTCGCCGCCGAAGAACACGTTGGGAATGGTGGACTGCATCGTCGTCTCGTCCACCACCGGCATGCCCCAGCGGTCGAACTCGATGCCGATGTCGCGCTCGATCCAGGGAAACGCGTTCTCCTGGCCGACGGCTACGAGCACGTCGTCGCACGGCATCTCCACGTCCGGCTCGCCGGTCGGGACGAGCTGTCGGCGGCCCTTCGCGTCGCGCTCGGCGCGCACCTTCTGGAAGCGCATGCCGGTGAGCGTGCCGCCCTCGTGCAGGAAGGCGAGCGGGACGAGGTAGTTGAGGATCGGGATGTCCTCGCCCATCGCGTCCTCCTTCTCCCAGGGAGACGCCTTCATCTCCTCGAAGCCGGAGCGGACGACGACGGTGACGCTCTCGCCGCCGAGCCGGCGGGCGGAGCGGCAGCAATCCATCGCCGTGTTGCCGCCGCCGAGCACGATCACGCGCCTGCCGATCGAGGTCGTGTGGCCGAAGGAGACGGAAGCCAGCCAGTCGATGCCGAGGTGGATGTTGGCGGCGGCCTCCTTGCGGCCAGGGATCTCGAGGTCGCGGCCGCGCGGCGCGCCGGAGCCGACGAACACCGCGTCGTAGCCCTCGGCGAGCAGCGATTTCAGCGACGAGATGTAGTGCCCGGTGCGGGTCTCGACGCCGAGTGCCGTGATGTAGCCCACCTCCTCGTCGATCACCGTCTCGGGCAGGCGGAAGCGGGGGATCTGGCTGCGGATGAAGCCGCCGAGCTTCTTCTCCCCCTCGAAGACGGTGACGCCGTAGCCGGCGGCGGCGAGGTCGCGGGCGCAGGCGAGGCTGGCGGGGCCGGCGCCGATGCAGGCGACGCGGCGGCCGTTGCGCGGCGCGGGCCTGGGCATGCGGTGCGCGACGTCGCCCTTGTTGTCGGCGGCGACGCGCTTGAGCCGGCAGATCGCCACCGGCTCCTCCTCCACGCGGCCGCGGCGGCAGGCGGGCTCGCAGGGGCGGTCGCAGGTGCGGCCGAGGATGCCGGGGAAGACGTTGGAATGCCAGTTGACCATGTACGCGTCGGCATTCCGGCCGGAGGCAATGAGGCGGATATAATGGGGCACCGGCGTATGCGCGGGGCAGGCCCATTGGCAATCCACGACCTTGTGGAAGAAGGCGGGATTGCTGACGTCAGTCGTCTGCACGGCAACTCCCTGGATGCGCCTGGCTTTCCTGGCGCGTTATGCTTGGACGGCGGGCAATATGCCACCCGCGTCCGGGCGCCGGTAGGGGGCTGGACCCGAGCGGCGCGCGCGGCGAACATGCGCCGATGCGCAAGCTGCTCGTCCTGCTGCTTATCCTCGTCGCCTTTCCCGCCGCCGCGGCACCCCTCAAGATCTCCACCTGGAACCTCGAATGGCTGACCACCCGCCAGGCGGGCGACCCGCGGCTGCCCAGGGGCGTGCATCCGCGCACGCCCCGGGACTGGACGGCGCTCGCCGGCTACGCGCACCGGCTTGCCGCGGATGTCGTCGCCTTCGAGGAGGTGGACGGCAGGCGGGCAGCGGCGCGGCTGTTCCCGCCCGACCGCTACAACCTGGTCGTTACGCACGACCCCACGCTGCTGCGCGTCGGCTTCGCCATCCGGCGCGGCATCGCGTTCCACCAGAACCCGGACGTCACCTCACTCGTGCCCTACAGGCATGCCAGGTACCCGCTGCGCAGCGGCGCCGACGTGACGCTGGAACTCGGCGGGCAGCGGCTGCGGCTGCTCGCGGTGCATCTCAAGGCCGGGTGCTGGTACACGAGTATCTACTCGCGCCGGTATGCCTGCCGGACGCTGGAGAAGCAGATCCCGGGCCTGCGCCGCTGGATCGCGGAGCGCGACGCGCATGGCACGCCCTTCGTGGTGCTCGGCGATTTCAACCGGGTGATGGACGGGCGCGACCGGTTCCACCGGGCGATGGACCCCTATTACGGCCAGCCGGAGAAGGCCCTGCTGCGCGCCGACGCGGGGATGGAAAACCCGTGCTGGGGCGGCCACCACTTCACCGACCACGTGTTCCTGGGCGGGCCGGCGCGGGCCTGGCTGGTGCCGCACAGCCTGCGCGTGCTGGTGTACCAGCAGACGAATCCGGCATGGAAGGACAGGCTGTCCGACCATTGTCCGGTCTCAGTGCAGCTGAACGTGCCCTGAAGGGGGGGAATGAGGATGAGTCTGACGGTTCTGGTGACGGGGGCTTCGGCGGGGTTCGGGAGCGCGATCGCGCGGCGCTTCGTGCGCGACGGGCACCGGGTGATCGCGGCGGCGCGGCGGGCTGACCGGCTCAAGGCGCTCGCCGGCGAGCTGGGTTCCTCGGTCCTGCCCTTCCCGCTCGACGTCACGAACGCCGCCGCGGTCGCGGCACTGCCCGCGGCGCTGCCGGAGGCGTGGCGCGCGGTCGACGTGCTGGTGAACAACGCCGGGCTCGCGCTCGGGCTCGACCCCGCCTACCGGGCGAAGCTCTCGGACTGGGAGACCATGCTCGCGACCAACGCCGCGGGGCTGATGCGGGTGACGCACGCGCTGCTGCCGGGGATGGTGGAGCGCAACCGCGGGCACATCGTGAACCTCTCGAGCACCGCGGCGATCTACCCGTACCCCGGCGGCCACATCTACGGCGCGTCCAAGGCGTTCGTGACCCAGTTCAGCCTCAACCTCCGCGCGGACCTGGTGGGCACCAACGTGCGCGTCACGGACCTCGAGCCGGGCCTCGTCGGCGGCAGCGAGTTCAGCGCCGTGCGCTTCGGCGACGCGGCGCGGGCGGCCGCGGTCTATGCCGGCACGACGCCGCTGACGCCGAAGGACATCGCCGAGGCGGCTTCCTGGGTGGTGAACCTGCCGGCGCACGTGAACATCAACCGCCTGGAAATGATGCCGACCTGCCAGGCGAGCGGGCCGCTGGCGGTCAAGCGGAAGGAATAAGCGCGGCCAGCACCGGGGCGAGCGGGATCGCGTCCATGCTCTCCGCGCCATAGTCCTGCGCCCGCAGGATGGTGTTGCGGGCGCACCAGGGCGCGAACTTCGCCGGGTCCGTGGGGCCGAACAGCGAGACCAGCCGGATGTCGGCGGCGGCCAGCATGTGCCCGCCGCCGCAATCCCCCGCGACCCCGGCCTCGATGCGCGCGGCGAGCGCGATGGTCAGTTCCGGGCCGGCGGGCGCGGTTTCCTGCAGCGGCATCGCGGCCCCGGGCACCGCGTCGCGGAAGGCGCCGACCAG
>JAJYFW010000109.1 GCA_021785335.1 Pseudomonadota bacterium | reverse complement strand
TCACTCCGCGGCCTGCGGCGCGCTCGCGCGCGCCTCGATGTACTTGTGGATGGAGGCTGCGGCATCGCGCCCGTCGCGGATGCCCCACACCACCAGCGACGCCCCGCGCACGATATCCCCCGCCGCGAACACGCCGGGCAGCTTCGTCATGAACGTCCTCGGCTCGATCGCGACCGTCCCCCAGCGCGTGGTCTTCAACGCCGGCTCGCCGAACATCCCCGGCAGGTCCTCCGGGTCGAACCCCAGCGCCTTGATCACGAGGTCCGCGGGCACGGTGAAATGGCTGCCCTCGATCGGCTCCACCGCCTGCCGCCCGGAGGCATCGGGCAGGCCCAGGTGCATCCGCACCGCCCGCACCCCCGTCACCCGCCCGTCGCCATGGAACGCCTCGGGGGCGGCGAGCCACATGAACTGCACGCCCTCCTCCTCGGCGTTCGCCACCTCGCGCATGGAGCCCGGCATGTTCGCCCGGTCGCGCCGGTAGAGGCACACCACGCTCGCCGCCCCCTGCCGCACCGCGGTCCGCACGCAATCCATCGCCGTGTCGCCGCCGCCGATCACCACCACGCGCTTGCCCCGCGCATCCAGCGCGCCGGAGGCGAACTCCGGCACCGCGTCGCCCAGCCCCTGCCGGTTGGACGCGATCAGGTAGTCGAGCGCCCTGACGATGCCGCCGAGCCCCGCGCCGGGCCCGCCCATCTCGCGCGCCTTGTACACCCCGGTCGCGACCAGCACCGCGTCGTGCCGCGCCCGCAACGAGGCGAAGCTCATGCCAGTTCCGGCGGAAGTTCCCCCGATGGAAGTTTCGAGATGAAAACGAACTCCCGCCTGCTCCAGCAGTTCCACGCGCCGGCGCACCACGTGCTTCTCGAGCTTGAAATTCGGGATGCCGTAGACCAGCAGACCGCCCGCCCGGTCGTGCCGGTCATAGACATGCACCTGGTAGCCCTGGGCGCGCAGCTGCTCCGCCGCCGCCAGCCCCGCCGGCCCCGCGCCCACGATCCCCACGGAGTGCGGCCGCTCGCGCGCCGGCCGGCGCGCCTTCACCCACCCCTCGGCGAACGCCGTCTCGGTGATGTGCCGCTCGACGGCGCCGATGGTGACACTCTCGAAGCCGCGCTCGATGACGCAGTTGCCCTCGCACAGCCGGTCCTGCGGGCAGATCCGCCCGCAGATCTCGGGGAAATTGTTGGTCGCGGAGGCAACCTCGTACGCCTCCTCCATCCGCCCCTCGGCGGTCAGCTTCAGCCAGTCCGGGATGTTGTTGTTGAGCGGGCAGTGCACCGAGCAGAACGGCACGCCGCACTGCGAGCAGCGCGAGGCCTGCGCCGCGGCGGCCTTGGGGTCGAAGGGCGCGTAGATCTCGCCGAAATCGGCGCGGCGCTGCGCCACCCCCCGCTTGTCGGGGGTCGCCTGGGGCAGGCGGACGAATTGCAGCATGCGTTCGGCCATGGGCGCGGACCTCTCTTACGGAGGCCGTTCTATGGGCCGCATACGCCCGCTTCCAGCGTCGATTCAAAGATGGGTCATATTATCAGACCTATTTTCCCGCAACCCAGCCATGCGCCAGCCCAGGACGGGCCATGTAGGAGAGAAATCAGGTCCGGATTGGTACCTTTCTCATGCCCCCGCGCCGGAACCGTGCCAGGTACCCCGGCACCACCATGTCCATCGGCGTCGGGCACACCCAGCCGGCCCGCACCGGGTCCGCCACGTTGTCCCGCCGCAGCATCAGCACCTGGTCGCGCGTCAGCAGCTTGCCCGGCAGGCGCTCCAGCACCGCCGCCTGCAGCATCGCGATCTCCATCGGCACGTCCAACACCAGCCGGCACCGCCCGATCAGCGATAGCGTCCAGCGCACCAGCTCGCCGAGCGTGCGCACGTCCGGCCCGCCCAGCTCCCAGGTGCCCGGCGGCGCCTCCATCACCGCGTCCGCCACATCGCCGACATAGACCGGCTGGAACCGTGTCTTCCCGCCCACGATCGGCACCACCGGCAGCAGCGCCGCCATGGTCGCGAACCGGTTGAAGAAATGGTCGTCCGCGCCGAACACCACCGAGGGCCGCAGGATCACCGCGTCGGCCTGCGCCGCCCGCACCGCCGCCTCGCCCTCGGCCTTCGTCCTGCCATAGCGGCTCGGCGAGGCCGCGTCGGCGCCGATCGCCGAGACGTGCACGAACCGCTCCGCCGCCGTCGCGAGCCGGGCCACCCGCGCGGCGCCCTCCACGTGAACCCGCTCGAAATCCCCTGGCCTGCGCTCGGCGAGGATCCCCACCAGGTTCACCACCGTCTGCGCCCCGTCCACCGCCCGCGCCACGTCCGCCTCGTTCCCGATCGGCGCATGGAGCGGCACGATCTGCCCCACGCCTCCCATCGGCCGGAGGAACATCGCCGCCTCGGTGTCGCGCACCGCCACGCGCACAATGTCGCCGCGTGCTGCCAGCCGGCGCACCACGTGCCGGCCGATGAAGCCGCTGGCGCCGAAGACGGTCGCGATGGGTCTGTTCATGGAAAATCCCTTGCCGCTGACGTGAACCCGCAACGACCCTGCATAACGAGCCGCGGCCCCAACGTCACCCCGCCCGCGCGCCCGCGCGGATATCGCGCGCGCCATGTTGACGCGCCGCCGCCCACGTCCTAGATGCGCGCCTCCCGAGACCGGAACCTTTGCCCAGGTGGCGGAATTGGTAGACGCGCAGGTTTCAGGTACCTGTGGCCGCAAGGTCGTGGAAGTTCGAGTCTTCTCCTGGGCACCAAAGGCTGTCGATTGACCACCATCCACCTCCATCGCGACGATCTCCCGGCCGGGCTCTCCCTCGGCCCGATGGTTGCCATCGACACCGAGACCATGGGCCTCGACCCCCGCCGCGACCGGCTCTGCCTGGTCCAGCTCTCCGCCGGCGACGGCACCGCGCACCTGGTGCAGATCAGGAAGCCCGTCGCCGCGTGCCCCAACCTCAGGGCGCTGCTCGCCGACCCCGCGACGACGAAGCTCTTCCACTTCGCCCGCTTCGACGTCGCGATGCTGACCCAGGCCCTCGGCATCGAGGTCGCACCGGTCATCTGCACGAAAATCGCCTCCAAGCTCGTCCGCACCTATACGGACCGCCACGGCCTGCGCGACCTCTGCCGCGACCTCCTCGGCGTCGACATCTCCAAGCAGCAGCAGAGCTCCGACTGGGGCGCCGACGAACTCACCGCGGAGCAGCGCGCCTACGCCGCCTCGGACGTGCTGCACCTGCACGCGCTCTGGGCGAAGCTCGAGGCCCTGCTCGTCCGCGAGGGCCGGCTCGACCTCGCCCGCGCCTGCTACGCCTTCCTCCCCGCGCGCGGCCGACTCGACCTCCTGGGCTACACGGACCCGGACATCTTCGCGCACTGACGCGCGGCTTTTCCGCGCGTTCATGCGCCGCTTTGTTGACCCTCCACCGGCAGGCTCCTAGATCGCACGCATGCGCGACGTCGCCGACGCCCCCACCGCGACGCGGCCGACCGGAGACGGTTCGACCCCGACCAACCCTTCGTCGCAGCCCGATCCCTCGCACGCCGACATCGAGGCCGGCCGCGCCGTCCTGGAAGCGGAGGGCGCCGGCCTCGTGGTGCTCGCCGCCTCGCTCGGCGCCGCCTTCGCCGAGGCCGTCGCCATCCTCGCGGCCACCACCGCCCCCAACGCCAACGGTCGCACCGTTGTCACCGGCATGGGCAAGTCCGGCCACATCGCCCGCAAGATCGCGGCCACGCTCGCCTCCACCGGCACGCCGGCGCTCTTCGTCCACCCCGCGGAGGCCTCACACGGCGATCTCGGCATGATCGTCGAGGGCGATGCCGTCCTCGCGCTGTCCAACTCCGGCGAGACCGCGGAACTGGCGGACCTCGTCGCCCACACCCGCCGCTTCGGCCTCAAGCTCGTCGCCATCACCGCCCGCGCCGAAAGCGCGCTCGCCCGCGCGGCCGACGTCCTGCTGCTGCTCCCCGCGGCACCCGAGGCCTGCCCGCTCGGCCTCGCCCCCACCACCAGCACCACGATGCAGCTCGCCCTCGGCGACGCGCTCGCCGTCGCCCTGCTTAGCCGGCGCGGCTTCTCGCGCTCGGACTTCCGCGTCTTCCACCCCGGCGGCAAGCTCGGCGCCCGGCTCTCGCGCGTGCGCGACCTCATGCATGACGCTTCCTCCCTCCCGCTCGCCTCGCCCGCGACCCCGATGGCCGAGGCGCTGATCCGCATGACCGGCGGCGGCTTCGGCTGCCTCGGCATCGTGGACGCGGCGGGCGCCCTCGTCGGCATCGTTACCGACGGCGACCTGCGCCGCGCCATGGCGCCCGATCTGCTCGCGCGCCACGCCGGCGAGGTGATGACCGCCGCGCCCGTCACCATCGGCCCGGACGCCCTTGCCGCCGAGGCGCTGGCGCTGATGAACCGCCGCGACCGCCCGATCACCGCGCTCTTCGTGGTCGATGCCGGCCGCCCCGTCGGCATCCTGCACGTGCACGACCTGCTGCGCGCGGGGGTCGCATGAACAACAGCCCGAAGCTCGCCGGCGCCTCGCCGCCGCCGCGCCGCCGGCGCCTGCCCTCGAGCCCGATCCGCATCGTCCCGAGCGCGCTCGCCATCGCGCGCCGCCGCCGGCGCATCGGCTTCGCCAAGCTGCTGCTGCCCACGCTCGCCGCCTGCCTGCTCGCCACCGTCGCCCTCTGGCCGGAGCTTTCCGGCAACGGCCCTCTCGGCACCGCGTCGCTCAAGGGCCAGCCGATCACGCCGACGGGCGAAATCGTCGACGCGCGCTATCGCGGCGTGGATGCCGCCGGCCGCCGCTTCACCATCACCGCCGCCACCGCGGCCCAGCACGGCGCCAACCTCATCGACCTCGTCGATCCCAAGGGCGATATCGGCCAGGCGACCGGCCCCTGGACGTTCGGCGAAGCCAACACGGGCGTGTTCGATCGCGCCAGCCGCCAGCTCGACCTCTCCGGCCACGTGATGCTCTACCGCAGCGACGGCACCATGCTCACCACCCACACGGCGACCATCGACCTCGCCGCCGGGGTTGCCGTGGGCAACAGCCGCGTGCACGTCCAGGGCCCGTTTGGCACGCTCGACGCCCAGGGCTTCTCGGTCACCGATGCCGGCGAGGTGGTGCGCTTCACCGGCCCCGGCCGCCTGGTGCTGAACGCGGTCGGCAAATGAGGCGCCGCGCTTTCCTCCTCGCGCCGATCGGCCTCGCCGCCAGCGCCGCCGCCGCGCGCGCGCAGGGCTTCGACCTCGCCCATGGCGGTCCGGTCGACATCACCGCCAAGGGCGGCTTCACCCTCGACCAGAACAACCAGACCGCGACCGCCTACGGCGACGCCCGCGCCGTGCGCGGCGACGTTACGGTGCTCGCCGACAAGCTCATCGCCCATTACCGCCGCAAGCAGGGCGCCGGCACCGGCGCCGCCTCCAACGGCGGCGGCAACGAGATCTACCGCCTCGAGGCGATCGGCCACGTCCGCATCTTCACCCCCACCGACACCGCCGTCGGCGACCGCGCCGTCTACGACATGGACCAGGCCGTCCTCGTCCTTACCGGCCACGCGATGCGCATCACCACGCCCTCTTCCGTCCTCACCGCGCGCGATTCGATGGAATACTGGACCGACAGGCACATGGCCGTGGCCCGCGGCAACGCAGTCGCCACCGCGACTGACGGCCGCCAGGTCCGCGCCGACGTGCTCGTCGCCTACACCGCCCCCTCGCGGCCCGGGCCGTCGCAGCCGCAAGCAGCCGCCGGCAAGACACCATCGCAGCCCGGCCTCCTCGCGCCCGGCGCGCTGGAAAAGGTCGAGGCGTTCGGCAACGTCGTGATCCGCAACGCCACCGTCGTCGCGCGCGGCGACCGCGGCGTGTACCTGCCCGCCACCGGCCAGGCCCGCCTCATCGGCCATGTCCGCATCACCCGCGGCCCGAACCAGCTCAACGGCCCGGCGGCGGAGGTTGACATGCACACCGGCGTTGCGCGTCTCATCGCGGATCCCGCCGCCCCCGTGCGCGGCATGCTGATGCCCAAATCCGCGCCCGCCCCATCCTCGCCCGCTCAAGCCCCTCCACCCAAAGCAAGCAAGCCATGACGCCCGACATCAGCAATCCGCCCACGCGCCCCCAGAATGCCGGCGGTTTCGCGCTCATCGCTGGCGGCGGCGGCATGCTGGAGGCGAGGGGGGTCGGCAAGACGTTCCAGAAGCGCCCGGTGGTCCGCAACGTCTCCATCGCCGTGCGCCGCGGCGAGGCGGTGGGCCTGCTCGGCCCCAACGGCGCCGGCAAGACCACCACCTTCTACATGATCGTGGGCCTCATCCAGCCCGACACCGGCTCCATCCGCCTCGACGGCGCGGACATCACCGGCCTGCCCATGTACCGCCGCGCCCGCCTCGGCATCGGTTACCTGCCGCAGGAGGCCAGCGTCTTTCGCGGCCTCACCGTCGAGCAGAACGTCATGGCGGTGCTCGAGGTCGCCGAACC
>JAJYFW010000108.1 GCA_021785335.1 Pseudomonadota bacterium | reverse complement strand
CGATCCCGGTGCCGTGTTCGCGGGCACGGTCGATGGCGGCGGCACGGCGGGCTCGGCCTTTGTGTCGACGCTGGAGTTCGGGGCGGGGATCGGCACCATGGCGGGGTTCGGGTCCACGGTGACCGGCTTCGGGCGGATCAGGCTCGATGCGGGAGCGGATTGGCTGCTCGCGGGCTCGGCCTCGGGGCTCGGCGGGGGCGAGACGATCAGCGGGTTCGCGCCGGGCAGCACGATCGACCTGGCCGGAACATCCGAGACCTACGCGGCGTTCTCCGGCGGCTACCTGACGCTTTCGGGCGGGACGACGCTGGATCTGACGGGTGCCGTACATGTCAACGTCGCGACGCTCGCCGGCAGAACGTTCATCACCGCGTGTTTTGCGAGCGGAACGGAGATCGCGACGGCGCTGGGGCCGGTGCCCGTCGAGGTGCTGAGCACCGGCGACAAGGTGCTGACGGCCTCGGGACGGCTGGCGGCGGTGCGCTGGATCGGGCACCGGCGCACCGACCTCGCGAAACATCCCAGGCCGCTGGACGTGATGCCGGTGCGGGTAGGGGCGGGTGCGTTCGGGGGCGGGCTGCCGGTGCGCGACCTGGTGCTGTCGCCGGACCACGCGGTGTTTGCGGGCGGGCGGCTGATCCCGATCCGCCACCTCGTCAACAACGTCTCCATCGTGCAGGAGACACGCGAGGCGGTGACCTACTGGCACGTGGAGCTGGACCGGCACGACGTGATCCTCGCCGAGGGGCTGGCGTGCGAGAGCTATCTCGACACCGGCAACCGCCCCGCCTTCGAGAACGCGCCGGTGGCCGTCGCCATGACGCCGGATTTCGCGCGCGGCGTGTGGCGCACGGAGGGGTGCGCGCCGATCGTGACGGACACGGCGGACGGCGCCCTGCGGGCGCTGCACACGCGGCTGCTCGCCCGCGGGGGCCGGCTCGCGGCCGGCGCGGCGGCGGCGCTCAGGTCCGCGTGATCAGCAGCGGCGGCGCCTGAGCCTCGCCCGGCCCCATCAGCAAGCCGAGCCGCAGCCCCTCGCGGGCCGCGAGCAGCGCGGTGAAGGAGGGCAGCAACGCACGCGGCGTCAGCGTGCCGGCATGCTCGCGCAGGCGCGACAGGGCGCTCGCGGGGTTGGCGATCGCCTCCGCGGTGCCGGGTGGCCACGCGGCGCCCGGGCCGGCCAGGACCGCCGCGACCTCGCCCTCCGGGTCGCCATGCAGCGCGATGGTGCCGCCGCGCGGCATGCCCTCCGCGCCCAGCAGCAGCACGTTGAGCACCACGCGGCCGAACTCGGGTGGCATGCGCGCCTGGCCGGGCAGGCCGGCGACGTCCAGCCGCACACGGCGATGCGAGAGCCCGAGCGCGAGGGCCGCGAGCTCCGCGACGCTGCCGGGGCCCGCGCCCTCCGCCCAGGCGGCGCGGTACAGGCGCAGGCGGCGCATGAGATCCGTGGTCGCCTCGCGGGCGAGCGCCAGCGCCTCCGCGTCCGCGCGCTCGGCAAGATCGAGCGCGCCGGTGACGGTGCCGAGCGGGCCGGCGAGGTCATGGCAAAGCCGGGCGGCGAGAGCACCTGCCAGCATCAGTGCGTCGTTTTCGGGGCTACCGGTCACGGACAATCCTCTGGCGCGCGCGGAGGGCAGGACTATGGTCGGGCAACGATCGGCAAGGCGGTAGTTGGCGGCATGGGCGATGCGGGAGTGGGAAGCATGAATCCGTGGGCGGCGCATCATTTAAAAAGCACCGCCGTGGGTCAATTTCGAGATTTGAACGCTAATTCATTTGGAGCTGGTTGATGTCCCTCCGCGGCATGCACGCATGGCTAGAACCGGGGGTCTTCGTGCGCCATCCCGGGCGCCCCGACTGGGGGCTGGGACAAGTGCAGTCCGTCGATGGCGAGCGGGTGACGGTGGGCTTCGAACATGCCGGCAAGGTGCTGGTCAACGTCGCCGTGGTGGCGCTGGAGCCGGCGGAGGGCGAGGCCGGGCAAAGGCGCGCCCCGTGAGACGCCCGCGGGTGGGTTGCGCGGGGGCGGCTTCGGTCCGATGTTGCCGGGGATGAACGCGATCCCGCCATCCCAATCCGAGCCAGCCGAGGCGCTGCGCGACCCGTTCGGCCGCGCCATCACCTATCTGCGCGTCTCGGTGACGGACCGCTGCGACCTGCGGTGCAGCTACTGCATGGCCGAGGAGATGACCTTCCTGCCGAAGCGGGAGGTCCTGTCGCTCGAGGAGCTGGAGCGGCTGTGCGCGGCCTTCGTCCGGCTGGGGACGCGCAAGATCCGCATCACCGGCGGCGAGCCGTTGGTGCGGCGCGACGTGATGCGGCTGTTCGAGCGCCTCGGCTCGCGCATCGGGGAGGGGCTCGACGAACTCACGCTGACCACCAACGGCACGCAGCTTGCGAAATACGCATCAATGCTGGCAGCGGCGGGCGTACGGCGGGTGAACGTGAGCCTCGACACGCTGCGGCCGGCGCTGTTCACCGAGATCACGCGGCGCGGACGCATCGAGCAGGTGCTGGAGGGGATCGCGGCCGCCGCCAACGCCGGGCTCGCGGTCAAGATCAACGCGGTGGCGCTGCGCGGCATCAACGAGGAGGAAATCGACGACCTGCTCGCGTGGTGCGGCGAACGCGGCCACGACCTGTGCCTTATCGAAACGATGCCGATGGGTGAGACCGGCGGCGACCGCAACGAGCACTACCTGCCGCTCTCGATCGTGCGCGCGCGGCTGCGCCGCCGCTGGACGCTGTCGGAGACCGGCTACCGCACCGGCGGGCCGGCGCGCTACTGCGACGTGGCGGAGACCGGAACTCGCATCGGGTTCATCACGCCGATGACACATAATTTCTGCGAGAGCTGCAACCGTGTGCGGCTCACCTGCACCGGCACGCTCTACATGTGCCTCGGCCAGGAGGACAGCGCCGATTTCCGCGCGGTGCTGCGCGCGGGCGCGGACGACGCGGAGCTGGAGGCGGCGGTCCGCGCCGCCATCGCGCGCAAGCCCAAGGGGCACGATTTCGTGATCGACCGGCGCACCAACGCGCCCTCCGTCTCGCGGCACATGAGCGTCACCGGCGGCTGAGAGGCCGGCGCGTCAGCCCACTTCCACCTTCACGTCCACGTCCATCGCCAGAAAATCCTCGCGGCGGCCGAGATAGCCGCCGGCGACGGGGATCGCCTGCTCGGCGGTGCGCGCGACGCAGACGCGCAGCAGGTTGCGCCCGGCGATCAGCCCGTTGGTGGGGTCGAACTCCACCCAGCCGGCGCCGGGCAGGTAGACCTGGCACCAGGCGTGCGTCGCCCCGCCGCCCACCACGCGCTCGGCGCTGTCCACGAGGGCCTCGTCGTAGAGATAGCCGCTGACGAAGCGCGCGGCGAAGCCGAGCGAGCGCACCGCCTCCATCATCAGCACCGCGAGGTCGCGGCAGGCGCCCGTTCGTTGCCCGAGCGTGACGAGTGGCGGGTTGGTGCCCTCCGCCGCGCGTGGCTCGTAGGCGAAGTCCTCGCGGATCGCCTGGGTGATGGCGGCGAGCAGGTTCAGCGTGCGGATCGGCGCGCCGCGGCGCAGGAACCGGCGCGACCAGGCATCGAGCCTGCGCTCCGGGTCCGGGTACTGGCGCTCGATCAGCCGGCCGAGGTCTGGCATCTCGTCCGCGGCGTAGCTGAACGGGTAGGTCTCGGCGAGCGGATCGAGCGTCTCTCGCGGCAGCGCGGGCCCCGAGGGGTAGTGCTCGCAGTCAAGCGTCGAGACGATACCGAGACGATCCGCTTCCGTCCCGTTCCAGTCCACGTAGCAGACGGAGTTGGCGAAGACGTCGTGCGCCCAGCGGATCGCCGCGGCCGGCGGGTCGATGCCGATCGTGGCGTCCAACACGCGCAGGTCGTGGCTGTCGCGCGGGCGCAGCATCAGCCGGTGCGGGGTGAAGCGCACCGGCCTGGCATAGCGATAGGTGGTCGCGTGGGTGACGCGGACGTGGGGCATGCTGCCGGCGTCAGGCGGCGCGGCGGGTGAGGCGCTGGCGCAGCCTGGTGACGCGGCCGGCGTCGGCAAGCCGGCGGTCGAGGAACGCCATGGTCGCCTCGTCGTCCGGCGAATCATCGCGCAGCCAGAACAGCATGGTCGCGGTGTGGATCGCGGCGACGGTCGCGCGCTTCGTGTACCAGGAGAAATCGGCCGAGCGGTCGCCCGCGGCCTGCCACAGCGCATCCGCGGTGCGGGCCGCGATGCGGGCGGCGAGCAGCGGCTGGGTGGCGAGGAGCGCGGCGCCGCGGCGCAGCTCCGCCCGCCAGGGCCGCTCGACGGCGAGCCGCAGTTCGATTGCGCGGCGGATGCGCTGGGCGCCGCGCAGGGAAGCCATGTCCTCGGCGGCGGCGGCCTCGAGCATCCGGCGGTCCGCATAGGCAGCCCATTCCGCGACCAGCTCCGCGCCGCCCTCGGTGAACATCAGTGGCGCGAGATCCGGGTCGGCGCCGATGGAGCGCAGCCCGTCGCGGATGGCGGCGAGCGTCCAGCCCCGACGGCCGACATGCGCGATCCCGGCGAGCAGCGCCGCGTCACGCTCCGGGTCGGGGAGGGGGTCGCTCATATCGTGCCCGCCCGCGTCAGCTCCTCGATGAAGCCGAACCGGGAGAAATCCTGCATCCGCATCGGGTAGAGAATGCCGTCGAGGTGGTCGTACTCGTGCTGGACCACGCCGGCATGAAAGCCCGTGACCTCGCCGCCGACCGGCCCGCCCTCGGTGTCCACGCCGCTGTAGCGGATGCGCCAGTGCCGCGGCACCGCCGCGCGCAGGCCGGGGATGGACAGGCAGCCCTCCCAGCGCGGGCGGACGTCATCGCCGAGCAGTTCCAGGACCGGGTTGATGACGGCGGTGTTGCCGATGGTGAAGTCCTCGGTGTCGCCGGTGGTGCGCTCGGAGCGGACGCGGAAGACGAAGAGGCGCAGCGGCACGTGCACCTGTGGCGCGGCAAGACCAGCGCCGGGCGCGTCCTCCATCGTCTCCATCATGTCGGCGACCAGGCGCCGGATTTCCGGCGCCGTGGGGTCGGCGACGGGCTCGGCACGCTGCAGCAGCACGGGGTGGCCCATGCGGGCGATCTTCAGGATGGCCATCTTGTCCTCGTTCTCTCCCGCATGGGGCCATTGGTATATGCGCATGAGAAAAGCGTTTGGACAGGCCCGCGCGCGCGTGCTATGCGCGCCGCGTCCGGGCGGTGTTACCGCGCCGGCAATGAGTCTTGGCGACCCGATGGGCGGGACGCCGCAACGGAATGGAGATGGCGGCCAAGTGCAGGTTCTCGTTCGCGACAACAACGTCGACCAGGCGCTCAAGGCGCTGAAGAAGAAGCTCCAGCGCGAGGGCGTCTTTCGCGAGATGAAGCTGCGCCGCCACTACGAAAAGCCCTCCGAGCGCCGTGCGCGCGAGGCCGCCGAGGCCGTCCGCCGCGCCCGCAAGATGGAGCGCAAGCGGCTGGAGCGCGAGGGGTTCTGAGCCCGGCCGGGCGCCACGCGCCCGGATCCTGCCTACCGATATCCGCCTGAGTGGAGCCGGCGCCGCACCGCGACGCCGGTTTTTGCTGTTCGCAGCCTAGCTTCCCGCCGGCAGCGTCGCGGCGATGAGGTCGGCGACGTCGTGCTGCCCCCCGGCGCGCAGGGCCGCGATGACGCCCTCGCGGTCGGCGGCGCCGCGGTTCTGGCTCATCTTCCATTGCGCCTCGATGCGCGTGGAACGCAGGCGGAAGGCGCGGATCCCGCCGAGCATTGCCTCCCGAAACTTCTCCGGCAGCGCGTCGAGGTCGAAGCCGTTGGGGTCCAGGCGCGACAGTTCCCGCAGCATGCCCCTCACCGGCTCGCGATCCGTCACCGGTTCCAGCGTGCCGTGGACGTGCACGGCGGCGTAGTCCCAGGTCGGCACCGCGGGCTGGGTGCGGTACCAGCCGGGCGAGATGTAGGCGTGCGGGCCGGAGAAGACCGCCAGCGCCTCCCCGCCGATATCCGCGCATTGCGGGTTGCCGGCGGCGAGATGCGCCTCCAGCACCAGTGCCTCGCCGTCGCGCGCCACCGTGAAGGGGATCGGCGAGGCGTCGAGCCCACGCGCGCCGTGCGTCACCAGCAGGCCGAATGGGTGCGCGGCGACGAGGGCGGCGATGCGGTCGAGGTCCGTCTCGGCGAAGGCGGGGCGATGGTACATGCGAAGGCTCCGGGGTGGCGTCGCGACGGGCTTGCGCGATGCGTGCTTGTGGCGCAGCATTGGTCTAGTGATGAAGCCCAATACGCATAGAAAATGCTAGACCAATCGCGGCAGCACGCGGTGTTCGAGCGGCTGCGGCAGGGAATCCTGTCCGGGACGCTGGCCCCTGGCGCGCGCCTGCCGCCGACGCGCCGGCTCGCCGAGGAACTCGGGCTCGCGCGGCAGACCGTGGTGCTCGCCTATGAGCGGCTGGCGGCGGAAGGCTATGTCCGCCCGGCGCCGGGCAGCGGCACCTATGTCGCGCGCGACCTGCCG
>JAJYFW010000107.1 GCA_021785335.1 Pseudomonadota bacterium | reverse complement strand
GCGGCGGGAGACGACCTCGCCCTCGGCATGGTGGCGCGCGGCGTGGCGCAGGATGGAGGACACCAGCAGGGGCTGGTGCTGCATCAGGCCCATCAGCATTCTTGCCTCCCCCGTTCGTTCCGCGAACGTTAGCCGGGGGATGCGCCAGGCATCAACTGATGCGGAGCTTGACGTAGCTGCCCGGCGCGTCCTCGATCGGCTTGAGCTTGCCGGAGCCGGGCTCGCGGGCGGGAACCATGCGCCGGTCGTGGTTGCTCACCCAGCGGTGCCAGTCCGGCCACCAGGAACCGGCCATTTCGGAGGCGCCGGCCAGCCAGTCCTCCGGCGCTTCCGGCAGGTCGTCGTTGATCCAGTGGTTGTACTTGCTGCCCTCGGGCGGGTTGACGACGCCCGCGATATGGCCGGAAGCGGCGAGGACGAAGCGGTTCCTGCCGGAGAGCAGCTGCGCGCCGCGATAGGTGGCGCGCCAGGGGGCGATGTGGTCCTCGCGGGTGGAGATGAAGTAGGCGGGAATCCGGACCTTGGAGAGGTCGATCGGCGTGCCCTCGAGCACGATGCCGCCGGGCTGCGCGAGCCGGTTCTCCTGGTACATGTTGCGGAGGTAAAACGAGTGCATGCGTGCGGGCATGCGCGTGGAATCCGCATTCCAGTAGAGGAGGTCGAAGGGGAACGGGTCCTTACCGAGGAGGTAGTTGTTGACCACGAAGGACCAGATGAGGTCGTTGGCGCGCAGCATGTTGAAGGTGGTGGCCATCTCCGAGCCTTCGAGATAGCCGCGGCGGCTCATCCGCTCCTCCAGCATCTTGAGCTGCTCCTCGTCGATGAAGACGTTGAGCTCGCCGGATTCGCGGAAATCCAGCAGGGAGACGAAGAAGGTGGCGGACTTGATGCGGTCGTCGCTGTGGGCGGCCATCCAGGCGAGCGTCGAGCCGAGCAGGGTGCCGCCGAGGCAGTAGCCGATGGCGTTGATGGCGGACTCGCCGGTGGCTCTTTCGATCGCTTCCAGCGCCTCGAGGATGCCCTCGCGCATGTAGTCCTCGAAATCCTTCTCGGCCAGCTTCGCGTCCGGGTTGACCCAGGAGACCATGAAGACGGTGTGGCCCTGCGAGACCGCCCAGCGCACCAGCGAGTTCTTGGGGCGGAGGTCGAGGATGTAGAATTTGTTGATCCAGGGCGGGATGATGAGCAGCGGGCGCTTCAGCACCTTCTCGGTGGTGGGCGCGTACTGGATGAGCTGGATGAGGTCGTTCTGGAACACGACCTTGCCGGGCGAGACCGCGATGTTCTCGCCGATGCGGAAGGCATCCATGTCCGTCATCTTGATGCGCAGCTTGCCGCGCCCGCTCTCGAGGTCGGCGAGCAGGTTGTTGAGGCCGCGCAACAGGTTCTCGCCGCCGGTCTCCGCGGTCCGGCGCAGCACCTCCGGGTTGGTGAGCAGGAAGTTCGACGGGCTCATCGCGTCGATGAACTGGCGGGCGTAGAAATCCACCTTCTGCGCGGTGCGCTCGTCGAGCCCGTCCACGTGGCTGACCACGTCCTGCACGAAGCGGGCGGAAAGCAGGTAGGACTGCTTGATGAAGTCGAACACCTCGCTGTCGCGCCAGGCGTCGTCCTTGAAGCGGCGGTCGGCGGGGTCGGCCTGGATCACCGGCGTGGTGTCCATGCCCATCATGCGGCGCGCGGTGGACTGCCAGAGGGACATGTAGTCCTGCCAGAGGCCGAGCTGGGCCTGGACGAGGTGCGCGGGGTTGGCCATCAGCTTCGCGGTCATCGCCATGAAGGCGGCGCCGATGTTGAGCGGGTCCGGCGATTCCGGGCCTTCCTCGGCCTGGCGCTTCAGCCACTCTGAGACGATGCGCTGGGAGCGCTCGGCGACGTCGGCCATCGAGCGGCCGATCTCGGCGGCGTCGGGCAGGCGGAACCCGGCGGTCTGGTCGGGTTTCGGCGTCTCGGGCCCGGGCTTGTCGGCCATAAGCTGGGTGTCCTTTTCTTCGCGGACCCGGCGGGGCAGCATGGCGCTGCTACGGGCAGGGGTCGTGGATGCGCAGAATGAGGCGGGGTGTTAGCGAGCGGTCCCGCGACGTTCAAGGTCCGCCGTTGGGCGGGCTGCCGAAACTCGCCGCTTGCGTGCTGGTGCTGGCGCTTTCGGGATGCGCGAACGGCGTGGGTTCCTATGACCCGGTGGCGTGGTGGCACCATCTTGAGGGCGGGCAGATCGCGCAGAACCGGCCGCAGCCGCCGGGGATCAATGCCCCCTACCCCAGCCTGGCGACGATTCCGTCCCGGCCCGAGGCGCTGAGCGCCAGGGCGCGGGCGGAGGCGGCGAGCAGCCTGCTGCAGGACCAGGAAAACGGCGCCTATGCCCTCGCGCAGCCGGTGGCGGCGCCGCCGCCCGCCCCTGCCGCGCCGCCCGCGCCAGGGACGGAGGCGACGGGGGCGCGGATGGCGGCGGTGGGCAGCCAGCCGGGCGCGGCCGCCGCGACGACCCCTGCCCCGGCGCAGGGCAGCGCGCCGGTTGCCGAGGCGGTGGGGGATGCCTCCCTTTCGATCCCGGCGGGGCCGCCGCCGCCGCCGAACCTGCCGGGCGTGCCGTGGCTCACGCAGGCGTCGCCGCTGCCGCAGGCGCCGGCAATCCCGCCAGCGCCGCCACCGGCGGGAACCGGGGGGCCGGTCGCGGTGGCGTTCGCGCGCGCGTCCGCGGTACTGTCGCCGGACGACGAGGCAGCGCTGAGGCGGCTGGCGGTGGCGCGCGCGGCATCCGTGGTCGCGGTGACGGGGTTCGGCGAGGCGCTGGGCAACGACCCGGCGATCCAGGTCGCGGCGCTGCGGCTGGCGTGGGCGCGCGCGGCGGCGATCGCGGCGGTGCTGCGGCGCGACGGGGTGCCGGACAGCGCCATGACCGTGACCGCCTATGGGCCGGGCGGCGGCGGCGTGGCCCGGCTGGTGCCCGCCGGTTGACGCGCGACCCGCGAGACGCCACGAGGCGCGCAGCGAACGGGAACTGACGATGGCCGAGGAATTCCACCGCATCCGCCGCCTGCCGCCCTACGTCTTCGCCGAGGTCAACGCGGCGAAGGCCGCGGCGCGCGCCGCGGGCGAGGACATCATCGACCTCGGCATGGGCAACCCGGACAGCCCGACGCCGCCGCACATCGTGGCGAAGCTGGTGGAGACGGTGCAGGACCCGCGCAGCCACCGTTATTCCACCTCCAAGGGAATTCCGGGACTGCGGCGGGCGCTAGCGGGGTATTACGCACGGCGGTTCGGGGTGCGGCTGGACCCCGAGACGGAGGTGGTGGCGACGCTGGGGTCCAAGGAAGGGCTGGCGAACCTGGCCGCGGCGATCACCTCGCCGGGCGACACGATCCTGGTGCCGAACCCTTCGTACCCGATCCATCAGTTCGGGTTCATCATCGCGGGGGCTTCGGTGCGGAGCATCCCCGCGGAGCCGGGGGAGGAAATGCTGGCGGCGCTGGACCGGGCGGTGCGGCATTCGGTGCCGAAGCCGACGGCGCTGATCGTGAACTTTCCATCCAATCCCACGGCGATGCTGGCGGATCTCGATTTCTATCGCGCGATCGTGGCGTTCGCGCGCAGGCACGACATTTGGATCATGTCCGACCTTGCCTACGCGGAGATTTATTTCGGCGACAGGCCGCCGCCGTCGCTGTTGCAGGTGGAGGGGGCGAAGGACATCGCCGTGGAGTTTACCTCGCTGTCCAAGACCTATTCCATGCCGGGGTGGCGGATGGGGTTCGCGGCGGGAAACCGGGAGCTGATCCGGGCACTGACGCGGATGAAGTCCTATCTCGACTACGGCGCGTTCACGCCGATCCAGGTGGCGGCGACGGCGGCGCTGAACGGGCCGCAGGATTGCGTGGAGGCGATGCGGCAGCTGTACCGGGAGCGGCGCGATGTGCTGATCCCGGGGCTTGCCGCCGCGGGGTGGGAGATGGCGAACCCGGAGGGATCCATGTTCGCATGGGCGCCGATCCCGCCGCGCCATGCGCATCTCGGCAGCGTGGAGTTCAGCAAGCTGTTGCTGGCGCGCGCGAAGGTGGCGGTGGCGCCGGGGATCGGGTTCGGCGAGCATGGCGACGGCCATGTGCGGATCGCGCTGGTGGAGAACACGCAGCGGCTGCGCCAGGCGGTGCGGAACATACGCGGCTTCCTGCAGGGGCGCGACAATGCCGCTCCTTCTGATATGGCAATGAATACGGTGACGGAATGAGCAACGTGTTGCGCGTGGGGCTGGCGGGGCTGGGCACCGTGGGCGGGGGCGTGGCTTCCATGCTCGCGGCCAACGCGGACGTGGTCGCGGCGCGGGCGGGGCGGCGGATCGAGGTGGTGGCGGTGGCGGCGCGGGACCGGGGGCGCGACCGCGGGCTGCCGCTGGGCGATGCCGCGTGGTTCGCGGATGCGGCGGCGATGGCGGCCGATGCGGGCATCGACGTGGTGGTGGAGGCGATCGGCGGGTCCGAGGGGATCGCGCGACGCGTGGTGGAGGTGGCGCTGGCCGCCGGCAAGCCGGTGGTGACGGCGAACAAGGCGCTGCTGGCGGTGCATGGCGCGGCGCTGGCCCGCGCGGCGGAGGCGCGCGGGACGCCGCTCGCGTTCGAGGCGGCGGTGGCGGGCGGGATCCCGGTGATCAAGGCGCTGCGCGAGGGGCTGGCGGGGAACCGCATCACCTCCGTCGCGGGCATCCTGAACGGGACGTGCAACCATATCCTGACAACGATGCGCAACGAACGGCGCGGCTTCGCGGATGTGCTGGAGGAGGCGCAGGACCTCGGCTACGCGGAGGCGGACCCGTCCTTCGACGTCGACGGGATCGACGCCGCGCACAAGCTCGCGATCCTGGCGGCGATCGCGTTCGGGCGGCCGGTGGCGTTCGAGGACGTGCATGTGGAGGGGATCCGCGGCATCTCCATGCTCGATATCGGGTTTGCGGAGGAACTGGGCTACCGGATCAAGCTGCTCGGCATCGCCCGCCGTGAGGGGCGCGGGATCTCGACGCGGGTGCATCCGTGCATGCTGCCGGCGAATGCGCCGCTCGCGCGGGTCGATGGCGTGTTCAACGCGGTGGTGGCGGTCGGCGACCATGTGGGCCGCGTGATGCTGGAGGGGCGCGGCGCGGGCGCGGGGCCGACGGCCTCCGCGGTGGTTGCGGACCTGATCGACATCGCGCGCGGGCGGGCGGCGCCGGTGTGGGGCGCCGGCTCGGGCGACCTGTCCGATGCGCCCTCGGTGCCGATCCGCGAGCATGTGGGGCCGGCCTATCTGCGGCTCCTGGTGGTGGACCAGTCGGGAGTCATCGCGGACGTGGCGGCGATCCTGCGCGACGAGGGGGTTTCGCTCGGATCGATGTTGCAGCGCGGGCGCAAGCCGGGCGAGGCGGTGCCGGTGGTGCTGGTGACGCACGACGCGCCGGAAGCGGCGATCGACGCGGCGCTGGCGCGCATCGACGCGCTCGGCTCCGTGCTCGAGAAGCCGGTACGGATACGAATCGAAGAAGGGGACGCGTGATGGACATCGTGCGGCATACCGACCGCAACCTGGCGCTGGAGCTGGTGCGGGTGACCGAGGCGGCGGCGCTGGCGGCGAGCCGGTGGATGGGGCTCGGCAAGAAGAACGAGGCCGACGGCGCCGCGGTCGAGGCGATGCGCAAGGCGTTCGACACGGTGGCGATCGACGGCACCGTGGTGATCGGCGAGGGCGAGATGGACGAGGCGCCGATGCTGTTCATCGGCGAGAAGGTGGGCGCGGGGGGGCCGGCGATGGATATCGCGGTCGATCCGCTGGAGGGGACGACGCTGACCGCGAAGGGCGGGCCGAACGCGATGGCTGTCGTTGCGCTGGCGGAACACGGAAACTTCCTGCACGCACCGGACATCTACATGGAGAAGATCGCGGTGGGCGGCGGGCTGCCGGACGACGTGGTGGGGCTGGAGGAGGCGGTGGGCAAGAACCTGCGCGAGCTTGCGAAGGCCAGGAAATGCGAGGTGCGCGACCTCGTTGCCTGCATCCTCGACCGCGACCGGCACAAGGAGCTGATCGCGAAGACGCGCGAGGCGGGGGCGCGGATCATGCTGATCTCCGACGGCGACGTGGCGGGCGTGATCGCAACCGCGCAGCCGCAGAGCGGGGTGGATATCTACATGGGCTCCGGCGGTGCGCCCGAGGGGGTGCTGGCGGCGGCGGCGCTGCGCTGCATCGGCGGGCAGATGCAGGGGCGGCTGATGTTCGAGGACGAGAAGCAGATCGCGCGGGCCCGCGAGATGGGCGTGACGGACCCGAACCATGTCTACACGGTCGATGAGATGGCGAAGGGAGACGTGGTGTTCGCGGCGACGGGGGTGACCCCCGGCGCGATGCTGCGGGGCGTGCGGTGGTTCGGGAAAGGGGCGACGACGCATTCGATGGTGATGCGCAGCAAGTCCGGCACCGTGCGCTATGTCGAGGCGCACCATAATTTCGCTACCAAGACATGGGTCCAGGTTTAGCGGCCGCGCTGGCGGG
>JAJYFW010000106.1 GCA_021785335.1 Pseudomonadota bacterium | reverse complement strand
GAAGAAGGCCTCGCCGATCATCCTCGAGCCGATCATGGACGTGGAGGTGACGACTCCGAACGACCATGTCGGCGACGTGGTGGGCGACCTCAACCGCCGCCGCGGCATGATCCAGACCCAGGAAAGTGCCGGTTCCACCGTCATGGTGCGCGCGCATGTTCCCCTAAAGGAGATGTTCGGGTACATTTCGGACCTGCGCAGCATGACCAAGGGGCGGGCCTCGTTCACCATGCAGTTCCATCACTACGATCCCGTGCCGCGGAATATCGCGGACGAGATCATGGCGAAGAGTGCATGACGGCAGCCGCTTTCTGCGGACGCCACGCCGTGACCGGGCGGTTCGCCGCCGGGGTGCGGGCCTAGAATGGAGGCTCCGCGCCTGCACTGGCGGCGCGGAAGGTCGGCCCCGGAGACGGGGACGATTGAGTGGGTTGGAGTGGACGACGCGGGCGACCCCATCGCCCGCGTCGTCCGGCTCCCCGGCCCCGTCAGCGAGGGCTGGCGGGTCTATCCCGCGGTTGCGCTGGACGACGAGGCGCGGCTGATCGAGCTGCGCCCCAAGCCGCCGGGCGGCGAAGGCTGGCTCGCCTGCGTCGGCGGCCAGGTTGTGGGCCGCGCGGCGTTTCCCATGGCTGCCGTGCGGACGGCCGAGGCGGCGCTGAGCGCGGCCTGATCCCCGCTATTCCTTCACGCCCCCCGCAGTGAGGCCGCGCACCAGGTAGCGGCGCGTGAGCAGGGTGAAGGCCAGCACCGGCAGCAGCACCAGCATGCCGGCGGCGGCGATCTTGCCCCACTCCCAGCCGGCGTACTGCATGAAGTTCACGATCGCCACCGGCGCCGTCATCGCGTTGGTGCGCGTGAGGATGAGCGCGAAGAAGAAGTCGTTCCACGACATGATGAAGCAGAGGATCCCCGTCGCCGCGAGCCCCGGCGCGGACAGCGGCAGCACCACGCGCAGGAACGCGCCCCACACGCCGGCGCCGTCGATCCACGCCGCCTCCTCCAGGGAGCGCGGGATGGCGGCGAAGAAGCTGCGCATGGTCCAGATCACCATGGCGAGGTCGAAGGTGAGGTAGACCACCACCAGCCCGCTCACCGTGTCGATCAGCCCGAGCCAGCTGAACGCGAGGAAGAACGGCACGGTGAAGGCGATGGGCGGGGCCATGCGCGTCACCAGCACCCACATCGCGATGGTGCCGCGCCGGCGGATGCCCCCGCGGCTGAGCGCATAGGCCGCCGGCACGCCGAGCAGCAGGGCCAGCGCCGTCGCCGTGGTGCTGGCGACAACGCTGTTGGCGAAGGAGGCCGGGAAGCCGCTGCCGGCGAGGGACGTGTAGTTGGCGAGCGTCCCCACGAAGGCGCCGCCGGTGATCGAGGCCTCGGTGCGGAACGACATCTGCAGCAGCCACAGCGCCGGCGCCAGCGCCACGAGCAGCAGCACCGTCGCCGCACATTCCGCCCCATGGCCGCGGCGTCTATCCATCCTCGTCCCGCCCGAAGCCCAGCCGCCCGATCGCGAGGCTGAGCACGAACACGCCGGCGACCATCATCGTCGCGATGGCGCTGCCGTAGCCCCAGTAGGCGAAGTTGAAGGTCTGAACGAAGGCGTAATAATTCGTCACCTCCGTCGCGCGCCCCGGCCCGCCATCGGTCAGCACATAGATCAGGGGGAACGCCTTGATGCTGTCGATGAGGCGGAACAGCACCGCGACCGTCAGCGCCGGGCGCAGGAAGGGCAGGCGGACATGCCAGAAAAGCTGGCGGCCGCTCGCACCGTCGATCCGCGCCGCCTCCAGCTGCTCGCGCGGCTGCATCTGCAGCGCCGCCAGCACCATCAGCATGGTGAAGGGAAACCACTCCCAGGTGTCGGCGAAGGCGATCAGCGGCAGCGCCGTCGCCGGGTTGGTGACCAGCGAGCCCGGGCGCAGGCCGAGCCAGGCGAGCAGCGAGTAGGCCGGGCTGACATCGGGCGTGGTGAGCACCTTCCAGATGATCGCGACCACGATCGGCGGCAGCACCATCGGCACCAGGAAGCCGGTGCGCAGCACCTCCATCCAGCGCGAGTCGGCGTCGAGCAGCAGCGCGAGGCCGACGCCCGCGAGCGTCTGCATGCCCACCGTCAGCACCGAAAGCTCGGCCTGCAGCAGCACGGAATGCGGGAAGCTGCTGTGGAACAGCGCCTGGATGTAGTTGCCGAGCGGGTGGGAGAAGTCGAGCCCGCTGCCGGGCGTGACCGGCGTCAGCGGCGTGAGGCTGGTCGCGACCAGGTAGACCGCCGGCCCCACGGTGACCGCGGCGAGCACGATGAGCGCCGGGGCGAGGCCGAGCAGGAAGGCGCGGCGCTGCGCGCGGGCCCAGCCGGCGCCCGCGCTCATGCCGCCTCGCTCAGAGCTTGACGCCGGCGCGGCGCAGCGCCTCGAGCGAGTTGCTCTGCGCGTCCTTCATCGCCTGGGCGGCCTTCTTCTCGCCGGAGATCACGCTCTGCAGCGCGATGTTGATCTGCCGGTCGATCTGCGGATAGGCGGGGACGGTGCGGTAGGCCATGTAGCCCTTGTCCGCGAGGTTCAGCGTCTCGAGGTAGATCTTTGCGACATCGAAACCGTTATAGTTGAGCTTGGCGTGGAATTCCGGAAGGTCGATGATCGAGCGGCGGGTCACGGAACTCCAGCCCTGCTCGCGGAACATCCGCAGCAGCAGCTTCTCCGACATCGCCCAGGCGATGAACTGCCACGCCGCGTCCTTCTTGCGCGAACCGGCGGGGATGCCCCAGCCATGCGTCGCGATCTGCGGGAAACGCCCGGCCGGCCCCTTGGGGAACAGCGAGAAGCCGCAGGTCGGGGCGGCGGGGGCGCCCTTCTGCGCCATCTGCGTCACGAAGGCCTCGTTCTCCGTGCTGTAGATGACCTTCGCCGCCTTCAGCGCCGCGGTGACCTGGTCGTAGGTGTAGGACAGCGCCCCGCGCGGGCCGTAGTCGCGCATGATGGTGGCGAAGAACTCCGCGGCCTGCACCGCCTCCGGCGTGTCGAGCACCGGCATCAGGTCGTGCGGCGGCGCGCGGAAGACGTTGGCGCCGAAGCCCTGCAGGTAGCCGAGGAAGGTCCAGCCGTAATGGTTCTCGACGACGAAGCCGGGCAGCCCGTCCTTGTGCGAGACCGCGGCCAGCATCCTGTGCATCTCGTCGAAGGTGTCGGGCATCGTGAGGCCGGCGGCGTGGATGAGGTCGTAGCGCGAGGCCCCGCTCATCATGATGTCGGCGATCCAGGGGACGGCGCAGAGCTCGCCCTTGGCGTCGCGGAACGCGGCCTCGATCCCCGGCAGGAAATCCTTGGGATTCCAGTCGGCGGGCGTCAGCTTCGGGTTGGCGATGAAGGGCTCGAGCGGCGTCATCCATCCCGCGCCGACCCAGCGGCCGATATAGATGAAGGTGACGTTGATCACGTCATAGGCGTCGCTGTGCGTCGCCAGCGCGATATCCATGCGCTGGTTGTAGATCGGGAAGGCGGGCGTGGTGTAGACGACGCGCGCGCCGGTTTCCTGTTCGAATTCCGGGATGTATTTCTTGAGGAACTGCGGATACGGCGCGTTCCAGCAGGAAACATTGAGGGTGACGCCGGAGAGCGGCTTGGCGCCCACCGCGGCGGGCGCCTTGCCAGGGAGTGCGAGCATTCCCGCGGCCCCCGTTATGACCGCCCGACGACGCAGCTTGCCGCCCATCGTTTGCCTCCCTGTTTTGCGCGCCGCGTTGTCCGCGGTCGCCTGAGCCATCATGATGCGTGCGGCGGGCTGGCTTGACAAGCGACCTCTGCCCGCCGGCGATGTTCGGATGGTGACATGATGTCCATGCGCGCGATGCTGACGGCCCACCTCGCCCGCGAGCTCGGCGATCCCGCGATCGGCGCCGAGCTCGCCGCGATCCTCGAGGAGGAGGCGCTGGGCTGGACCGCGCCCACCGTGCCGGTCGGGCGCATCCGCCACATCTTCGGCTTCACCTTCGGCAACCGGATGGCGCCCAACGCCAACCGCGTGCCGGGCCCGGTGAACGAGGCGCTCGCGGATGTCGCCTGCGCGCTGCACGCGGCGACCGCGGCGCCCATCCTCGCGCAATGGGAAGTGGCGGAGGCGGCGGCCGCCAGCCTGCCCGAAGGCGTGGTGACGCCGATCTTTCCCGGTCGCGACGAGCGCGGCGAGCCCGTCTATCTCAGCACCGGCGGCGTGCTGGAGGAGATCGCGCGCGGGCGCGACCCCGCCTCGTTCGGCGTCGTCGGCGTGGTCGCCTTCGCCGACCACATGGCGCGCTGCGTGACCACCGCCCGCCGCCTCGGCTTCGACGCCTACGCGCCGGAGGGCATCGCGATGCCCGCCGAATACGACACGCTCTCCGGCCAGGCCTGGTGCCGCGACCGGCTCGCCTATCTGCTGCACGACCTCATGATCCGGATGACGGAACGGCGCGCGCTGGCGATCGCGGCGGCGCGGCGCTGACACGCGGGGCCGGCAGCCCCGGACACCGGAAAGGACGGCGATGCCTCGTTCCTCCCCCGCCCCGGCCGCGCCACCCCGCCAGCTGCGCCGGGACGCGAAGATCATCGGCCTGCTGTTCGCCAGCACCACCAGCATGATCGGGTCCGGCTGGCTGTTCGGCGCCTTCCACGCGGCGAAGATCGCGGGGCCGCTCGCGGTGTGGAGCTGGGTCGCGGGGGCGGTGATCATCATGCTCATCGCGCTCTGCTTCGCGGAACTCGGCGTGCTGTTTCCGCGCAGCGGCGCGCTGGTCCACATGAGTCACGCGAGCCACGGCGAGGGGCTCGGGCGCATCTGGGGCTGGATGCTGTTCCTCGCCTACGTGCCGGTCGCCGCGGTGGAGGCGGAGGCCGTCGTCACCTACGCCAACAACTACCTGCCGGGCCTGGTCTCGACGACCGGCGAGGGCACGCTGACCGACACCGGCTTCGCCGTGTGCGCGGCGCTGCTGCTGGCGATGGCGGCGGTGAACCTGCTCACGGTCCGCCTGCTGCTCCGCGTCAACTCCACCATCACATGGTGGAAGATCGCGGTGCCCGTGCTCACCGCGCTGGCGCTGATCGCGGGCTCCGTCGGGCACCGCAGTGCGCTCGGCGCCGACCCCACGGGCTACCGCGAGACCGGCATCTTCCTCGCCCTGCCGGCGGCGGGAATCGTGTTTTCCTATCTGGGCTTCCGCACCGCGATCGACCTCGCCGGCGAGAGCGCCAATCCCGGGCGCAACATTCCGATCGCGGTGATCGGCTCGGTGATCCTCGGCGCCGTCGTCTACGTGCTGCTGCAGATCGGGTTTCTCGCCGCGCTGCGCCCCGCGGACCTCGCGCACGGATGGGCGAGGCTCGACTTCCCCGGCGCGATGGGGCCGTTCGCGGGGCTCGCCGCCATGCTCGGCATGTCCTGGCTCGCCGTCATCCTCTACGTCGACGCCTATGTGTCGCCCGGCGGCACCGGGCTGATCTACGTCACCGGCGGCTCGCGCATCCTCTATGCGATAGGCGAGACCAACGCGGGGCCGGCCTGGCTCACGCTGCTCAACCGCGACCAGGTGCCGTGGCTCGCCGTCATCGTCATGTGGGTCGTGGGCGTGGTGTTCCTGCTGCCGTTCCCGGCCTGGCAGCTGATGGTGAACTACGTCACCTCCATCACCGTGCTGACCTATGGGCTCGGGCCGGTGACGCTGCTGGTGCTGCGGCGCAACCTGCCGGACATGCGGCGCACCTTCCGCCTGCCCGCGGCCCCGGTGCTGGCGCCGGCCGCCTTCGCGTGCAGCAACCTCATCATGGTCTGGACCGGCTTCGTCACCAACTCGGTGTTGATGGGCATCGTGACGGCGGGGTTCCTCGCGTATGCAGCCTGGTACCACCTCGTCGGCCGCCGCCCGGCCGCCGCGTTCGGCTGGCGGCAGATCGCCTGGCTGCTGCCCTGGTTCGGCGGCATGTGGGTGATCTCGGCGCTGTCCGATATCGGTGGCGGGCTCGGCTGGCTGCGCTTCTGGCAAGCGGCCGGCGTCACCGTGGCCTGGAGCCTGGTGGTCGTCGTGCTGGCGCTGCGCTGCGCGCTGTCGGCCGGGGAGACCGTCGCGATGATGGCGCGCCTGTCGGACATCCCCGTGGCCGGCGACATCCCCTGAGGGCGGCTATTCCCTGACGACGGCGAGCAGGTAGTGGCAGGCGACCTTGTCCGAGGCGTTGGCGAAGACGCGGTCGGCGGGGCGGCCGAGCGCGATGCAGTCGCCGGATTCGAGCCGGTGCGTCTCGCCCGCCTCGCGGAAATCCAGCCTGCCCGCCAGCACCCACAGGCATTGGCCGCGCACGTCGAGGCATGCCGCGGCGGGGTAGGAGACGCTGGCACCGGGCGGCAGCTCGACATGCGTCAGCTCCGGCGTGCCCTCCGGCGAGACGGCGCGGCGGACATAGCCGGTCTCGGGGTCGCGCCAGAGAGGCTGCTCGGCGCGGCGGCGCAGGCGGCGCGGGCCCTCCGCGTCCGCCTCCACGCGCGC
>JAJYFW010000105.1 GCA_021785335.1 Pseudomonadota bacterium | reverse complement strand
CAAGGCCTACACGATCGAGATCATCGAGCCGCTCGGCAAGGCGGTGCATCGCATCTTCAAGCCGCTCGGCTACGACAACGTCTTCAGCCGCGTGGGCGACGGCTATTATGGCTGGCCGGAAGTGACGGGCGGATTCGACCGCATCATCGTTACGTGCTCGGCACAGTTCGCGCCGCCCGACCTGTTCAAGCAACTCAAGCAGGGCGGGATCATGCTGATCCCCATCGGACAGCCGTGGAAGCGCGGGCAGTTCCTCTACGTCTACACGAAGGATTCGCGCGGCAAGATCCATTCGCGGCGCGACGTCGGCGTGTTCTTCATTCCGATGACCGGCGAGATCATGAAGAAGGCCGCTGCGCTGGCGGAGAAGTCCTAGCCGCGGGCATCCGCCGGCGGCGGCGAGAGAGGGAGCGAGCCGATGTTCGAGGGTTTTGCCACCGCCGACATCGCCGTCGCCGACGGCACCCAGCCGGGCGGGACGATCCGCGTGCGCCACGGCGGCTCCGGCCCGCCGCTGCTGCTGCTCCACGGCAACCCACAGTCGCATGTGATGTGGCGGCATATCGCACCGCGGCTGGCACAGCGCTTCAGCGTCGTCTGTGCGGATCTGCGCGGCTATGGCGACAGCCTCAAGCCGGCAGCGACGGAAGACCATGCGCCCTATGCGAAGCGGCGCATGGCGCAGGACATGGTCGATGTCATGGCGGCACTCGGGCATGAACGCTTCCGCCTCGTGGGCCATGACCGCGGGGCGCGCGTCGCGCACCGGCTTGCGATCGACCATGCGGACCGGGTCGATCGACTCGCGGTTCTGGATATCGTTCCGACGATCGAACATTTCGAGCGCGCCGACATGAATTTTGCGCTCGGCTATTATCATTGGTTCTGGTTCGCGCAGCCGCACCCGTTTCCCGAAAACCTGATCGACGCGGCACCGGAGACCTGGCTGCGTGCACACATGACGCGAGGTGCCGCGCCGGAGGCGCTGTTCGGGCCGGAGGCCTGGGCGGAATATGTCCGCCATGCGCGCAGCCCCGGGAATATACGCGGCATGTGCGAGGACTACCGCGCAGCGGCGTCCATCGACCTGGCGCATGACCGGAAGAGCCGCGCCGCCGGAGACCGGATTGCCTGCGACACGCTGGTGCTGTGGGGCCAGAACGGCAAGATCGGCACCTGGTACAAGCCCCTGGAAATCTGGGCGCCCTATGTCGCCGGACGTGTCAGCGGCGGGCCGGTCCCGAGCGGCCACTACCTCGCGGAGGAGGCGCCGGAAGAGACCTTCGCGGCGCTGGAAGCGTTTCTCGGCTGATCGTTACGGCACCTGATCGTTACGGACCGAGCGGGCGCCAGTATTCCGCGACGTAGCCCTGCGGATCCTTGTGCGCGACCTGGCCGGCGATGACCGCGCGCGGACCGTCGCAGCGCCAGGCGTAGATCGTTGCGTGGCCCGTGACGTAGGCCGGGATCAACCCGGCGTCCTGGTGTTGCACGCACCAGGCATCGGCCGGGGGAAGGTCCTGCCTGGTATCGGCGTGGCCACAAGGCAGGTTTGCGCCCGGGGTGCAGGCGAGCAGCTTTCCGCCGGCGCAGCGCACCACCGCACCCTGCGCCAGCTCCGGCGCTCTCAGGCCGAAGGCGCGCAAGAAGGCGCCGACAAGCGGGGCAGGCAGCGGCTCCGGCTTCGGGCCGATGCCCTGACAAGCATCTGACGCCGCAGCAGGCGCCGACGTGGGCGGCGTTGCGGCCTGCGCCACGAGGACTGGCGGCGCGAGCAGAGCCAGCAGCAGCGCGCCCACGGGCAAGGGCGCGCGCATCACGCGTATTTCTGCGTGAGCCCGCCGTCGACGACGAGTTCCTGGCCCGTGATGTAGCGGCTCTCGTCGCTGGCGAGGAACAGGGCGGCGTTGGCGACATCCCAGGCATTGCCGCCGAAGCCCATGGGCACCTGCTGCGCGCGGCGCCGCCAGAGTTCCTCCGCGCCGCCATAGGACGCGGTGAGGCCGGCGGAGTTGGCAACCATCGGCGTCTCCATCAGGCCCGGCAGGACGGCATTCACGCGGATGCGCTTGGGCGCATACTCAACCGCCGTGGTGCGCGTGAGGTGGTTCATCGCCGCCTTGCTCGCGTAGTAGCTGGAATACGGAACGCCTGTGTAACGGATGCCGGCGACCGAGGAAATGTTGACGATGGAGCCCCCGCCCTGGCGTTCCATCACCGGGATGACGTGCTTCATGGCGAGGAAGCAGGACTTGAGGTTGACCGCCATGACGCGGTCCCACTCCGCCTCCTCGATCTCGACCACGCCGCCTACCACCGCAATGCCGACATTGTTGTCGAGCACGTCGATGCGGCCCCAGGCATCGAGGCAGGCCCGCGTCATTGCCTCGAGATCGGCGGACTTCGTGACGTCGGCACGGAAGACGCGGGCCTCGCCACCCTCGCCCGCGATGATGCCGGCCGTCTCGCCCGCGGCTTCCGCGTTGACGTCGACGCACAGCACCCTCGCCCCCTCGCGCGCGAAGGTCACGGCGGCGGCCTTGCCGTTGCCCCAGCCGGGCCCGCTGGACCCCGCCCCCACCACGATCGCGACCTTGTCCGCGAGCCTTCCCGGCATGTCTTCCTCCCTCGCTGGTGCCGTTACGGAAACGGCACGACAAGCATGAGATCCGTATCGCCCGTCGCCTCGCCGGCACGGGTGATGAGCGCGTGCGCCTGGCCGCGATGATGCGTCTGGTGATTGAAGAAATGCACGACGAGCCCCGCCCGGCCACGGCGCATTTCCTTGCGTGCCGCACCCGAGTACCAGACGAGGTCCTCCGCGAGCCAGGCCTCGTTGACGCGGCCCGCCCAGTCCTCGATGCGCGCATCCGCCGCCTCGCGTGCCGAGCGCAGGGCATCGAAGTCGGCGACCATGGTGTCGCTCTCGCGGATCGGGACGGGCGGTTTCATCCAGCCATCGAAGCGCGACATCCACATGCAGTCGCCCCACAGCAGATGCGTGAGCGTACCGTGGATGGAATGCCAGAACGCGCCGCCATCCTCGCGCCGCTGCGCGTCGGTGAGGCGCGCGGCGGCAGCATAGATGCGGCGGTTCATCTCCGAGTTGTATTCCGCCATGAGGCGGACGTATGCTGGCGTGATCATTGTTTTTCCAGTACGATGCCGCGGACGCGCCCGGCATTGACATGCAGGCGTCGGACCGCGCGGCCCTCGCGCTCCGCGCGCACATCGAGAACCGAGCGGTAAAGCGCGCCGGGAACTTCGATGCGGAACACGTCCCCCTCGACGCCGGCAAGCGACCATGGCTCGGCCGCGCGCACCACCGGGCCCGCGACATGGACCGCATCGCCCGCGATGGTCCAGGTCGCGGCGAGATCGGCGCTGGCATAGCCGCCATCGAGGCCGGCCGGGAGCGCCGCGCCCGGCGCCACGCGATGCCAGATCGAGACCCGACCGGCATCCTGCTCCACGTGCAGCGTGTCAGCCTCGCGGCGGCAGGTGAACACGAAGGAACCGCGGCGCGCGGCGATGCGCCCGTCCGGTGTCGCCTCCACGGGGAAGGGCACGCCGCCGGCGCTGCCGGAGAGGACGCCATGCGCGAGCGTGAAATCGACGCTCTGCGGCTCGGCGGGGTCGAGCCAGCGGCCAGCGTAGCCGGAAACGTCGGGCAGCCGGGGCTCCGGCGCGAGCGCCTCGCCGAGAACAGCGGCGGCCGTGTCGTAAGCCATGCCGAGCGGATCGGCCTTGCCGTTGTTGGCGATGGCGACAACGCAGAGCCGGTGCTCGGGCAGGCGGAGGAAATGTGTCTTGTAGCCTGGCCACAGCCCGCCATGGTCGATCGCAAGCGTGCCGCGCCAGCGCCGAACCTGCTGGCCACGGGCGTAGAAATTCTCGAGCCCGTTGGCGAAACGAAGCTGGGCGGAAAGCTTCTCCGCGAGAGTCGCGCCGGCGGTGGATAGATAGCGGTCCCAGAGCGCGAGATCCTCGACGCAGGACACCAGCCCGCCCTCGCCGCCCAGCGGAAAGCCGTGCTGGGCGCGCCGCCAGCCCTCGCCTTCCGGCAGATAGCCGGTGGCGAGGTCCGGCACGGGCTCGGCGGTGCTCTCCACCATCGCGGTACGGGTCATGCCGAGCGGGGCGAAGAAGTGCCGGCGCAGATAGTCGGGCAGCGCCACGCCGGCGATGCGCTCGACGACGAGGCCGGCGAGGAGGAAATTGCTGTTGCTGTAGAGATAGCCGTGGTTGGGCGCGAAGTTCAGCGCCGACTGGCGGCAGATCGCCTCGACCAGCACGGACCGGCGCAGCGGTTGCGCGAGGTCAGCGCCGCCGAGCGCCATCAACTGCAGCATGTCGCGGATGCCGGCGCTGTTGTGCAGCAGATGCGCGACAGTGAGCTTCGCGCCGTAGTCCGGAAGTTCCGGCAGATGGGCGCGGGCGGGCTCGTCGAGCGAGAGCCGGCCTTCGTCGGCGAGGCGCAGCACCGCGGCACAGGTAAATTGTTTCGAAACCGAGGCGATGCGGAAGCGCGTGGCAGGACCGATCGGCACGCCGAGCTCCAGGCTCGCGAGCCCACCCGAGACGTGGGCGAGGGTCTCGCCGTCGCGGAACACCCCGATCGTGGCGCCGGGTCCGGCGGCGAAGGGGGCCAGGACGGCTTCGAGGTGGCGCGCGAGGCGCAGCTTTTCGAGGTTGTGCATGCGCGGACCGTAGCGCCGCCTCCGGTCCCGTTCTAGCCTCCACGGATGCCGATCGATTGCGACCTGCATCCGCCGGCGCCGAGGCTCGCGGATCTGCTTTCCCACATGGACGCGCATTGGCGCGAGACGCTGGTCTCGCGCGGGGTGGACGAACTGATCAGCAACTACGAGCCGCCGGGCGCGCCGATCAGCGCGCGGCCCGGGGTTGCGCGGGATGTGTCGGGCTTCCTCGCCGCCGCGCTCGATCCGCTCGGGACCACGGCGGCGATCCTCAACCCGCTGCTGCCGGTGGCGATGCTGCACAGCGAGGACATGGCGGCTGCG
Organism: Pseudomonadota bacterium; assembly: GCA_021785335.1. The sequence goes on along the minus strand of JAJYFW010000105.1, from coordinate 1,520 downwards.
TATGCGCGGGCAGCCAACGACTGGATGGCGGCGAGGTGGCTCGATGCCGATCCGCGGCTGCGCGCCTCGATCCTGGTGGCGCCGCAGAGCCCGGCGCTGGCGGCGGACGAGATACTGCGCTGCGCCGAGGACCGGCGCTTCGTGCAGGTGCTGCTGCCGGCGCTGCTGGACGTGCCACTCGGGCGGCGGTCGCTGTGGCCGATTTACGCGGCGGCGGAACGGGCTGGGCTGCCCGTCGGGATCCACGCCGGATCGGCCTATCTGCACGCGCCGGGGCCGATCGGCTGGGGGAGCTACGTCGTCGAGGACCAGGCCAACATGGCGGGCGGGTTCGCGGCACAGCTCACGAGCCTGGTCGCGGAGGGCGTGTTCCAGCGGTTTCCGGAACTGACCGTCGTGCTGCTGGAATCCGGCGTCACCTGGCTGCCGGCGCATCTGTGGCGACTGTCGAAATTCTGGCGCGGGCTCAGGATGGAGGTGCCATGGCTCGATGAACCGCCGGAGGCCCTGGTGCGGCGGCGCGTGAGGGTTTCCCTCGCTCCCATGGACGCGCCGGATGTCGCAACCTTCCTGCGCGTCGTCGAGGAACTGGATGGCGCAGAGATGCTGCTGTTCTCCTCCGACTATCCGCACTGGAACGACGACCGGGCACCGGTCCCGGAGGGGCTGCCCGCCGACCTGCTGCGGAGGATGCGCGAGGAGAACCCGCGTGCTACCTATCGGCGACTGGCGGAGGTGCCGGCATGAACGTGCAGCAGACCCCGGTGAGGGAGACGGCGGCGGCGAGCCGGATGGCGATCGCGGACGGGGACATCCACCCCTCGGCGCGAAGCCTGGATGTGCTGGCGCCTTTCCTGGAGCGGCGCTGGATCGAGCATATCCAGACCTTCGGCACCGGACCCCGGCACGGGTTCTTCACCGGGCCAGCCTATCCGAAGGGCCAGCCGGGAGCGGACAGGCGGGACGCGACGCCGCCGGAGGGCGGGCGCGCGGGCTCCAGCCTTTCCTTCATGCAGGCGCAGCATCTGGATGCGAACAACATCGCGTTCGGCATCCTCAATCCGCTGGCGCCCTCCGGGCAGGGGTTCCGCAACCTGGAACTCGGCACCGCGATGACGCGGGCGGTCAACGACTGGCAGGTGGCGTGCTGGACCGCGCGGGATCCGCGGCTGCGTGCCTCCGTCGTCGTGCCATACGAGGATGCGGAGGCGTCGGCCGCGGAAATCCGGCGGCGTGCGGGCGACGCGAACTTCGCGCAGGTGCTGCTGCTGTCCCGCACCGGCGAGCCGACCGGGCGGCGCCGCTACTGGCCGATCTTCGACGCCGCGATCGAGGCTGGGCTGCCAGTGGGGATCCATGCCTTCGGCTATGGCGGGCACCCGATAACCGGTGGCGGCTGGCCGTCCTACTACCTCGAGGAGATGGCAGGGCACGCGCAGGCGAGCCAGGCCGGGCTGGCCTCGCTGATCTTCGAGGGCGTGTTCGCGCGGCATCCCACGCTGAAGCTGGTGCTGATCGAG
>JAJYFW010000104.1 GCA_021785335.1 Pseudomonadota bacterium | reverse complement strand
ACCGATCTCGACCCCCTTGACCACGGTCGCGACCCGCGCCTTGTCGAACCGGTCCGCCAGCTCGCCGGCAATCCCCGAACACAGCAGGAACGGCAGGATGAACACCCCGCCCGCCAGCGCCACCAGTGCTGTGCTCTCCTTCGCGCGGTAGAGGATCAGCACCACCAGCGCGGTCTTGAGGAAATTGTCGTTGAAGGCGGCGAAGGCCTGGCACCAGAACAGCGGCGCGAAGCGCCGGTCCAGCAGCAGCGCGCCTGGGGTCGCGCCCGAAGGCGCGCCGGATGTCGCGCCCGAAGGCGTGCGGGCGTTCGCGCTCAGGTTTCGTCCGGCGTCTTGAGGTCGAGGCTGAGCGCGTGCAGCCCGGTCTCGAACTCGGCCTTCAGCGCCTCGTTCACCGCCCGCTGCCGCGCCACCCGGTTCATCCCCCGGAACGCCTCGGCCACCATCTTCAGCCGGTAATGCGTCTCGCCCGCCTCCGGCGCGTGTCCCGGCCCGGTCATCCGGCCGATATGGCTGGCGTGTTTCGCGCTGTCGTCCTTCAGCTCGAGCAGGCCGGGCGCGAAGCGTTCCGCGAGGATCGCGCGGATTCTGTCGGATCGTGATGTCATGGGTGGATTGTGCGCCGCCGCCCCCCGGTTGCCAAGACGCCGGCAAAGGGCAAATTAGGGAACATGACGAGACTATGCCCATGACCCGGACCACCCGCCGCGTGCGCGCCTTCGCGCCCGACCCGGATGCCCCGGGCCGCGCCTGCGACATGCCCGACTGCGACAAGCAAGGCGAATACCGCGCCCCCCGCTCGCGCGAGCACCTGCGCGACTGGCACTGGTTCTGCCTCGAGCATGTCCGCGCCTACAATGCCGGCTGGGACTACTACAAGGGCATGAGCCCCGGCGAGATCGAGGCGCATCTGCGCGCCGACACCGCCTGGCAGCGCCCCACCTGGCCGCTCGGCCGCGCCGGCGCCGTCGGCGAGGCGGTGGAGGCCGAGCTCGCCGCCTTTTCCGGCCTCGGCCGCGCCCGCCGTCCCGAGCCCGAGCGCGCCCCGCCCGAGCTGCGCGAGGCGCTGGACGTGCTCGGCCTCGCCTGGCCGGTCACCCGCGAGGCGGTGCGCGCCCGCTACAAGGAGCTGGCCAAGCGCCACCACCCGGACGCCAATGGCGGCGACCGCAGCGCCGAGGAACGGCTGAAGACGATCAACCTCGCCTACGCGACGCTGCGCGCCCGCCTGCCGGCCGCCGAGGGTCAGCCCCGCGCCGCCGCCGGCGCCTGATCCCTTGCGCGCCGCGCCATGCCGAGTACTCTGACGACAAGAGACCTGAGGATGATGGATCGATGAACAATCTCGCTGCAATCGCCGAAACCCGCGGCACGCCGACCTCGGCGATCAACCTGCCGGACCGCACCGTCTCGGCGCGCGAGGTCTTCGGCATCGAGTGCGGCTTCGAGATCCCCGCCTTCTCCGAGCGCACCGAGCACGTCCCCGAGATCGACGCGACCTACCGCTTCGACCCGGAGACGACCATCGCCATCCTCGCCGGCTTCGCCCTCAACCGCCGGGTGATGATCCAGGGCTATCACGGCACCGGCAAGTCGACGCATATCGAGCAGGTCGCCGCCCGCCTCAACTGGCCCTGCATCCGCGTCAATCTCGACAGCCACATCTCCCGCATCGACCTCGTCGGCAAGGACGCGATCGTGCTGAAGGACGGCAAGCAGGTCACCGAATTCCGCGAGGGCCTGCTGCCCTGGGCGCTGCAGCACCCCTGCGCGCTGGTGTTCGACGAATACGACGCCGGCCGGCCTGACGTGATGTTCGTGATCCAGCGCGTGCTGGAGGTCGAGGGCAAGCTCACCCTGCTCGACCAGAACCGCGTCATCCGCCCGCACCCGGCCTTCCGCCTCTTCGCCACCGCCAACACGGTCGGCCTCGGCGACACCACCGGCCTCTATCACGGCACCCAGCAGATCAACCAGGGCCAGATGGACCGCTGGAACATCGTCGCCACGCTGAACTACCTGCCGCACGGCCAGGAAGTCTCCATCGTCATGGCCAAGCTCGGCATCACCGAGGCGGACGCGGCGGAGAAGAAGCGGATCGAGAGCATGGTCGCCCTGGCCGATCTCACCCGCGCCGGCTTCATCAACGGCGACATCTCCACCGTGATGTCCCCGCGCACCGTCATCACCTGGGCCGAGAACGCCCGCATCTTCAACGATGTCGGCTTCGCCTTCCGCCTCACCTTCCTCAACAAGTGCGACGAGGCCGAGCGCGCCACCGTGGCCGAATACTACCAGCGCTGCTTCAACGCGGAGGTTGAAACCGGCGTGCATCCCCGCCGCGGCGCCTGATGCCGGCCGAGCCCTCCCGCAGCGAGGAATTCAAGCGCGCCACCGCCGGCGCCGTCCGCGCCATCGCCGGGTCGGACGAGGTGCAGGTCGCCTACCAGCCGGGGGCGGCGGGCCTCGCCGGCAAGCGCGCCCGCCTGCCGGCGCCGACGCGCGCCCTGCCGCCGGCCGAGGTCGCCAGGCTGCGCGGCATCGCCGATGCGATGGCGCTGCGCCTGCGCCATCACGACGACGCCATCCACGCCGCCCGCGCCCCCGTCGCCCGCGACGCCCGCGATGCCTACGACGCGCTGGAACAGGCCCGCGTCGAGATCGTCGGCGCCGCCCACATGCAGGGTGTCGCCGCCAATCTCCAGCGCAAGCTGAACGAGGACGCCGAGGCCGAGGGGCTCGACCGGATGAGCCGCGCCGAGCAGCTCTCCACCGCCCAGGCGCTCGGCCTGCTCGCCCGCGAGCGCATGGACCCGGCCTCGATCCCCGCCGCCGCCCGCCACATCCTCGATCTCTGGCGCGAGACCCTGACCGGCGATGCCGACCGGGCGCTGGACGATCTCGCCGCCGAGCGCGCCGACCAGGACGCCTTCGCCCGCGCCGCCCGCCGCCTGCTCGCGGTGATGGACCTCGCCGAGGCCGAAGCCGAGTCCGAGGAGGGCGAGGACAGCGAGGAACAGGGCGAGCAGGGCGAACAGTCCCTCTCGCAGGACAATTCCGGCGAGGGCGAGACCCAGACCCGCGAGGACGACCAGGACCTGCTCTCCGAGGCCCCCGACTCCCTCGAATCCGAAGCCTCCGACGCCGAGGCCGACGAGGAGACCGACGACGATTCCGCCGCCGCGCCGGACGAGGCGCCCGCCGGCCCGCAGCAGCGCCGCAAGCCGGTGGAAGATGAAACCGGTGCCGCCTACCACGCCTATACCCGCGCCTTCGACGAGGAAATCGGCGCCGAGCAGCTCTGCGATCCCGAGGAACTCGCCCGCCTGCGCCAGCAGCTCGACCAGCAGCTCCAGCATCTGCACGGCGTGGTCTCCAAGCTCGCCAACCGCCTGCAGCGCCGCCTGCTCGCCCAGCAGCAGCGCGCCTGGGATTTCGACCTGGAGGAAGGCCTGCTCGATGTCGGCCGCCTCGCCCGCGTCGTCGCCGACCCGCTGCTGCCGCTCTCCTTCAAGCGCGAGCGCGAGATGGAATTCCGCGACACGGTGGTGACCCTGCTGATCGACAATTCCGGCTCGATGCGCGGCCGGCCGATCTCGGTCGCCGCCATGTGCAGCGACATCCTGGCCCGCACGCTGGAGCGCTGCGCGGTGAAGGTGGAAATCCTCGGCTTCACCACCCGCGCCTGGAAGGGCGGGCAGAGCCGCGAGAAATGGGTGGCGGACGGCAAGCCGCGCAATCCCGGCCGGCTGAACGACCTCCGCCACATCGTCTACAAGGGGGCGGACGAACCCTGGCGCCGCGCCCGCCGCAATCTCGGCCTGATGCTGCGCGAGGGGCTGCTCAAGGAAAACATCGACGGCGAGGCCCTGGCCTGGGCCTATCGCCGCCTCTGCGCCCGGCCCGAGCACCGCCGCATCCTGATGGTCATCTCCGATGGCGCGCCGGTCGACGATTCCACCCTCTCGGTCAACCAGGGCAGCTATCTCGAACGCCATCTGCGCGACGTGATCCGCGACATCGAAAGCCGCGACTTCGTCGAGCTGGTCGCCATCGGCATCGGCCACGACGTCACGCGCTACTACCGCCGCGCCGTCACCCTGGTCGATGCCGAGGAACTCGGCGGCACGATGATGAAGAAACTCGCCGAACTCTTCGACCAGGACGCCGCCGAAAGCTGGGCCCGCGCCGCCGCCCTCCGCGCCCCCCTGGTCGCCTGAGGGCAGCGCCCGCGCCTCAATCCGCCGAGGTGAGCCGGAACTCGATCCGCCGGTTCTGCGCGAGGTCCTGCGGCGTATTGCCCGTGGCGATCGGGTGATCCGCGCCGAACCCGGCCGCCACCACCCGGTTCTTCGGCACCCCGTCCGCGATCAGCAGGTGCAGCACCGAAAGCGCGCGCGCCGCCGAGAGGTCGAAATTGTCCTTGTACGGCCCGCCGGTGATCGCCTCCTTGTCGGCATAGCCGGTGACGCTCAGCACCCAGTTGATCTTGTCCGGAATCTTCGGCGCGATCGCCTCGATCGCCTGCGCCACCTTCGCGATCTCCGCCTTGCCCTTGGCCGAGAGCCGTGCCGAGTCGGAGGGGAACAGCACCGCGCTCTCGAACACGAAGCGGTCGCCCACCACCTTGATGTCCTTCTGGTCCGCCAGCGCCTTGCGCAGCACGCCGAAGAACTCGCTGCGATACTGCTCCAGCGACTGCACCTTGCGCGCCAGCGCCTCGTTCAGCCGCTGGCCGAGATCGGCGATCTGCACGTGCTCTTCCTGGTCCTTCTTCTGCGCCGCATCGAGCGCTGCGGCGATCGTCGCGAGCTGCAGCCGCAGCGCCGCGATCTGCTGGTTGAGCAGGCTGACCGTCTGCAGCTCCTGCGCGTTCAGCTTCACCTGGCCGGCGAGTTTCCCGCCCGCCGCCGTCACGGCGGCGCCGAGCGTCGCGGTCTTCGCCGTGAGCGCCGCGTTCGCCGCCATCAGCGCGGCCTCGCGCGTCTTCGCCGCCTTCATCAGCGAGGCCATGCTGGCGAGTTCGTCCTGCAGCGAGGCGGTCTTCGATTTCTGCAGCGCCAGCACGTGCGAGAGCTGGGCGATCTCGCTGCGCAGCGCGGTGATCGTCTTGTTCCGCCCCGACAGCGCCACCGACAGGAACGCCTCCGCCAGCACGAAGACGAGCAGCACGAAGATCGTCACCATCAGCAGGGTCGACAGCGCGTCGACATAGCCCGGCCAGATCTCCAGCCCGTTGTTGCGGCCGCGGATCGTGCGTGCCATGGCTCAGCCCTTCGCCTCGTCGAACCGCGCGGCGACGGTCCGGGTCAGCACGTTGAGGTCGTGGCGCAGATCGGCGAGCCCCTGCACCCGCCCCTGTTCCGCCTCGGCGATCATCCGCGCGATCAGCAGTTCGATGTTGCGCAGATGCGCCCGCGCGATCTCGCTGCCGTTGCGCTCGTCGCTGCGTTCGGCGAGGCGGGTGAGGGCGGCCAGCCCTTCGCCCACCCGCAGCATCACCCGCTGCGAGTTCTGGATCGATTCCGCCAGCACGTTCATCCGCTCGCTCATCTCCGCGATCGTCCGCGTGGCGTCGTGCCGGCTCTCCTCGCTGCGCGCCAGCAGTCGTTGCAGCGCCTCGACATTCTCGGTGTTCTGCTCCAGCAGCGCCTGCGCATAGGCCGGCAGCCCGCCCTCGCCATCCGCGGCCACCGCCCCCGAGGACACCCGCGTCAGCCCGGCGAGCCACTCCTCCAGCTCGTTGAAGAAGCGCGTCATCGCCTGTCCCGCCGTCAGGTCGAGGAAGCCGAGGATCAGCGCGCCCGAAAGCCCGAACATCGAGGAGGAGAACGCCGTGCCCATCCCCGCCAGCGGCCCGGCGAGCCCGGCCTTGAGCTGGGCGAACATCCCGTTCACGTCCCCGCCCGCGAGGTTCATCGCCGCGATCACCGCGGCCACCGCGTGCACCGTCTTCAGCAGCCCCCAGAACGTCCCGAGCAGGCCGAGGAAGATCATCACCCCGGTCACGTAGCGCGAGGTCTCGCGGCTTTCGTCGAGCCGGCTGGCGATGCCATCCAGCATGGTCCGCATGCTCGCGACCGACAGCGTCACCCGCCGCCCGTCCTCGTGCCGCCCGCCGAACATCCGCGCCATCGGCAGCAGCAGCCGCGGTTTCGGCCCATGCTCGATCGAGGCGCGCGAGCGCTGGAACCGCTCCACCCAGTCCACTTCCGGGCTCAGCCGCATCACCTGCCGCAGGTTCCAGAAGATGCCGAACACCTCCACCACCGCGATCACCGAGTTCACCACCGGGTTGGCGAGGAAGAACTTCTCCAGCGTCGGCGCGAGGAAGGCGGCCAGCCCGTAGACCAGGACCAGGAACACCAGCATGCGGATCAGGTAGCTGTTCGGTCGGGTCATCGGGGCTCCTGCCTCAGGGAAGGGTGCTCAGCGTCACGCGGTCGTCCGGCGCGCCCGGCGGATTGCCGAGCGCCTGCACGATGATCCGCTCTGCCGGAATCCCGGCCTTCAGCAGCATATGGCGCACCGCCATCCCCCGCCGCAGCGCCAGCCGCCGCGCGATGGAG
>JAJYFW010000001.1 GCA_021785335.1 Pseudomonadota bacterium | reverse complement strand
GGCGTTCTTCAGCACGCCGTCCTGGTGGATGCCGCTCTCGTGGGCGAAGGCGTTGCGCCCGACGATCGCCTTGTTGGGCTGCACGTCGAAGCCGGTGATGGTGGAGAGCAGGCGCGAGGTGCGCAGGATGTTCTCCGTCACGACACCGGGCTTCGCCGGCACCGAATCCGGGCGGGTGCGGATCGCCATCACGATCTCCTCCAGCGCCGCGTTGCCCGCGCGCTCGCCGATGCCGTTGATGGTGCACTCCACCTGGCGCGCGCCGGCGTTGATCGAGGCGATGGTGTTGGCGACCGCGAGGCCGAGGTCGTTGTGGTTGTGGGCGGAGAAGATCACCCTCTCGGCACCCGGAACGCGCTCGCGCAGCATCGTGAAGATGCGCGCCATGTCCTGCGGCAGCGCGTAGCCCACGGTGTCCGGGATGTTGATCGTGGTGGCACCGGCGCGGATCGCCGCCTCGACGCAGCGGCAGAGGAAATCGGGCTCGGTGCGGCTGCCGTCCTCGGCGGACCATTCGACATCGTCCGTGTACTGGCGCGCGAGCGCCACGCTGTCGGAGACGGCCGCGAGCACCGCGTCCGGCTCCATCCGCAGCTTGTACTTCATGTGCAGCGGCGAGGTGCTGATGAAGGTGTGGATGCGCCGGCGCTGCGCCGGGGCAACCGCCTCCGCGGCGCGCAGGATGTCGGCGCGGCCGGAGCGCGCGAGGCCGCAGATCACCGGCCCCTGGATGGACTGCGCGATGGCGCGCACGCTCTCGTAGTCGCCCTCCGAAGCGATGGGGAAGCCGGCCTCGATGACATCGACGCCAAGCTCGGCGAGCGCCTCGGCCATGCGCAGCTTCTCGGCGAGGTTCATCGAGAAGCCGGGCGACTGCTCGCCGTCGCGCAGCGTGGTGTCGAAGATGATCAGGCGGTCATCGGCGATGCTGCCGAAGTTCGGATGGTCGATGGTCATGATTTGCGGTCCTTCGAGCTTATCCGGCGATGGATTGTGCGCAGGCTGTCCCAGGGAACCCCCTGAGCGATGCCGGCGCTTAGCCGCCCGGCGTGACGCTCAGGGGCGGGTAAGTCGAAGGAGGAGCAGCGCGCCATGGGCCGCCGGAAGGCGGACACGGGCAAGGCCGTGAAGGGCAGCGGCGCGGATCACGCCCCGGGTTCTAGCCGCCGGGCGCCGGTAATGCAAGCATGGTCCCGGATGATGGCCCCCGGACTCTGGAAGGAAACGCGATGTACAAGGTCGTTCTCTGCCGCGCGCTGCACCCGAACGCCATGGCGAAGCTCGCCGAGCGCAAGGACGTGGAGGTCAAGACCCTGACCGATGCCTTCCGCGGCCCGCCGATGGAAAAGGAACTCGCCGCCTCGATCGCGGACGCCGACGGGGTGATGGTGGGGCTGGAGCGGGTGAGCGACGCGCTGCTGGCGACCGCGCCGAAGCTGCGCATCATCAGCCGCTTCGGCGTCGGCTACGACACGATCGACATCCCGGCGAGCACCAGGCGCGGCGTCACGGTGGGCGTGGTCAACGGCGCCAACGACCTTTCGGTTTCGGAACATGCGCTGATGCTGATGCTCGCCGTCGCGCGCCGGATGGTGGAATACGACCAGTCCGTGCGCGCCGGCACGTGGATGATCCAGCACGGGCGGCGCATGCACGAGCTTGCCGGGCGCAGCGTGCTGGTGGTCGGCTACGGGCGCATCGGCACGCGCGTCGCAAGGCTGTGCAAGGCGTTCGACATGCAGGTGATGGTGCACGACCCCGCCTTCCCCGTGCCGCGCATCGCAGCCGACGGCTACGAGCCGGTCGCCGACGTGATGGAGGCGCTGCCGCGCGCGGACGTGGTCACGCTGCACTGCCCGCTCTCGGCCGAGACGCGCGGCATGGTGAACCGCGACTTCCTCGCCGCGATGAAGAAGTCAGCGTGGCTCATCAACACCGCGCGCGGCCCGCTGGTGGACGAGGCGGCGCTCACCGCGGCGCTGGCGGATGGGACGATCGAGGCCGCGGGGCTCGACGTGCAGATGCGCGAGCCGCCGGACCTCGAGAACCCGATGCTGAAGATGCCGAACGTCGTGTTCAGCCCGCACAACGCCGCCGCCCCGCTCGAATGCTACGAGAAGATGTCGATGCGCGCGGCGGCGAACCTGCTCGAATATTTCGACGGCAAGCTCAACCCCGGCTACGTGGTCAACCCGGAGACGCTGCGCCGCAACGCCTAGCGGTTCACGCGAGCGCGCGCAGGCCGGCAAGCAGATCATCGAGCCGCGCCTTGCCCAGCGCGCGGCCCAGCGCCTGCTGCGCGCGCCGCCACGCCGGCAGCGCCCGCGCCAGCGCCTCGCACCCCGCCGCGGTGAGGGCGAGGCGCCGGCCGCGGCGATCGTCCGCGTCCGCCACGACATCGACGAGGCCGCGGCGCCGCAGCGGCTTGAGGTTGGCCGTGAGCGTCGTGCGGTCCATCGCCAGCAGCCCGGCGACCTCGCCGAGCAGCGGCGGCTCCGGCCGGTTCAGCGACATCAGGATGGAGAACTGCCCGCCGGTGAGGCCCGCGGGGCGCAGTGCCGCGTCGTAGCGCCGCGCCAGCGCGCGCGCCGCCCGCTGCGCATGCATGCACAGGCAGGCGTCGCGCACCTCGATGGTGACGGCGAAGGGAACGGCGGGCTTTGACGGGGCCGGCTTTGACACGGCGGAATTATGTTGATATCAACGTAACTGTCAAGCGATCGGGAGGCCGTCATGGCCACGCGCGTGCTCGTCCTGCTCGGCACGAAAAAGGGCGCCTTCATCGTCGAGGCCGGGCCCGAGCGGCGGGGCTGGGAGCTTCGCGGCCCGTTCTGCGAGACCTGGCCCATGAACCACGTTATCGGCGATCCCGCGACCGGAACGATCTTCGCGGGCGGCGGCAGCGCCTGGTTCGGCCCCGCGGTCTGGCGCTCCGATGATCTCGGCCACGGCTGGACGCATTCGAGCGCCGGCCTCGCCTACCCGGAGGGCGGGGAGCCCGTGAAGGCGGTCTGGAGCCTGGCGCGCGGCCACGGCGCGCTCTACGCCGGCGTCGAGCCCGCGGGGCTCTTCCGCAGCGACGACGGCGGGCAGAACTGGGAACATCTCGGCGGCATGCAGGAACACCCGACGCGCCCGCTCTGGCAGCCGGGCGGCGGCGGGCTGATCCTGCATTCGCTGGTCCCCCATCCCGAGGACAGCCGGCGCATCTGGGTCGGCATCTCGGCGGCCGGCGTGTTCCACACGGCGGATGGCGGCAGGACCTGGGAACCGCGCAACCAGGGCACGCGCAGCGACTTCATGCCGGAAGAGCAACGTTACCCCGCCTTCGGGCAGTGCGTGCACTGCCTCGTCATGGCGCCCGGCATGCCGGAACGGCTCTACCAGCAGAACCATTGCGGCATGTACCGCAGCGACGACGGCGGCGTTCACTGGGACAGCATCGAGGCCGGCCTGCCCTCGAGCTTCGGCTTCCCCGCGGCCGCGCACCCGCGCGACCCCGCCACGCTCTACCTGCTGCCGCTCAACGGCGACACCGCCGGCCGCTACGTGCCCGGTGCGCAGGCGGCGGTGTGGCGCACGCGCGACGCCGGGGCCACGTGGCAGGCGTGCCGCGCCGGGCTGCCGCAGCGCAACGCGTTCTTCGGCGTGCTGCGCCAGGCGATGGCAACCGACAGGCTCGATCCCGCCGGCGTTTATTTCGGTACCAGCACGGGATCGCTCTATGCCAGCGCCGACGAGGGCGAGACCTGGCATTGCGCGGCCGAGCACCTGCCGGCCATCCACTCCGTGGAAACGCTCGTCGTCGGAGCATAGGGAGCGCGGCGGAAGGGATGGACGACCAGGAGCCGCCCGTCTGCGTGGTGCTTCCCGCCGTCCTCACGGCGCTGTTTCCCGGCTGCCCGCGCGAGATCGAGGTGCGGGCGGCGACAGTCGGCGACGCCATCGCGGCGCTGGAGGCACGCATCCCCGGCCTCGGCGACCGGATCTGCGATTCGACGCCCGCGATACGGCGGCACATGCGCATCTTCGCCGGCGGTGTGCGTGCCGATCTCGCAACGAGGCTGGCGCCGGGCACGGAGGTGCTGGTGATGACGGCGATCAGCGGCGGCTAGCTGTCGGCCATCGCCAGCGCGACCACCTCCGCCGGCGCGGCGCCAGATTCACGCAGGGAACGGACGGTGGCGGCACGGTCGCGCTTGGCCAGCCGCCGCCCGTCCGGGCCGAGCTTGAGGGGCACATGCGCGTAGCGCGGCGCCGGCCAGCCCATGAGGTGCTGCAGCAGCCGGTGCAGGTGCGCCGCGGTGCGCAGGTCCTCCCCGCGCAGCACCAGCGTCACGCCCTGCGCCGCGTCGTCGTGCGTGGCGGCGAGGTGGTAGCTCGCCGGCGCGTCGCGGCGGGCGAGCACGACGTCGCCGAACGATGACGGGTCGCAACGAACACGCCCGCGCTCCTCGTCCTCGACGAACAGCGGCGCGGCCGGCATGGCGCGCGCGAGGTCGAGCCGCCAGGCATGCGGCTCGCCGGCCTGGACGCGGCGCGCGGCTTCCCCCGGGTCCAGGCGTCGGCAGGTGCCGGGGTAGATCTCCTCCGCGCCGTGCGGTGCCACGGCCGCGCGGGCGATGTCGGCGCGCGAGCAGAAGCAGGGATAGACGAGGCGCCGCGCGCGCAGCGCATCGAGCGTCGCGCGGTACGCGGCGAAATGTTGCGACTGCACCCGTACCTCGCCGTCCCAGCCGAGGCCGAGCCAGCGCAGGTCCTCCAGGATCACGGCGGTGAACTCCGGCCGGCAGCGCGCCTGGTCGATGTCCTCGATCCGCAGCAGGAACCGTCCGCCGGCCGCCCGCGCGCGCGCCTGCGCGGCCGCGGCGGCGCGCACGCTGCCGAGGTGCAGCAGCCCCGTGGGCGAGGGGGCGAAACGGGTGACCAGCGTCATCGCCGCTCCCATGACCGCTCCGTGAATCCGGCACAAGGGCGCTTGCGGCACTCCGGTTGCGGTGCAATAAGGATTCAGGTTCTCGACGTCGCACAGCATCTGGCGGCTCGGCTCCCGGATGAGCCCCAGCGGTTGCGCGGCGCTAGATGCGGAGCGCTCCTTGCCTGACGGCGGCCAAAGTTTTCCGGCGCTGGTCCTGAACGCGGATTTCCGCCCTCTTTCGTATTTCCCGCTCTCGATCTGGTCCTGGCAGGACGCGGTGAAGGCGGTGTTCCTCGACCGTGTCTCCGTGCTCAACGAATACGAGGTTGAGGTGCGCTCGCCGTCGATCGCGATGAAGCTGCCCTCGGTGATCGCGCTCAAGGACTACATCCCCTCGGCGCGGCGGCCGGCCTTCACGCGGTTCAACGTGTTCCTGCGCGACACGTTCTCCTGCCAGTATTGCGGCGAGCGCCAGGCCGCGCCGGAACTGACCTTCGACCATGTCGTTCCGCGTTCGCGCGGCGGGCGCACGACATGGGAGAACGTCGTCACCGCCTGCGGCGGCTGCAACCTGATCAAGGGCAGCCGCCTGCCGCGCGAGTGCCGGATGTATCCGCGCCAGTTGCCGCGCCAGCCCTCCACGTGGGAACTGCAGGAAAACGGCCGGGCGTTCCCGCCCAACTACCTGCACCAGTCCTGGCGCGACTACCTCTACTGGGACAGCGAACTGGAAAGCTGAGCCGCCGTCGCCGGCGCGCCGCCCGCCGCCTCCACCGCGCGCACCGCGAGCCGCACCCAGTCGATATTCGTGCGCGTGCTCTCCCAAGGCGCGTCCTCGATGCCGACGCGCACATGCCCGCCCGCGGCGACGGCGGCCGGAATCAGGGCGGAAATGTCCACGCCCAGCCCCGCGATCATCCACGCCGCACCGGGTGCGACCTCCGCGAGCAGGGCGCGATAGGCGTCGAGCGCCCAGGCGCGCGGCGGGAAGCCCCAGGCGAAGCGCTCGCTGAACATCAGCCGGTAGAGCGGCGTGCGCACGCCCGCCTCGCGCGCCAGCACCGCGCCCGCGCGCGCGAAGCCCGGCTCGTAGATGGCGTAGCTCGGGCGCAGGCCGTGGCGGGCCGCGATCGCCAGCGCCGCGCGCACCTCCTCGGTGGTGTTACGGTAAAGAAACGGTGTGCCGCCGCCGTCGGCATCGAGGAAGTTGACGCTGCCGGGGTCGACCACCGCCCAGTCGAGCAGGCCCCGCCGCCCCAGCTCCTCCAGGTGCGCGAAGCGCGAGCCCTGCTCGCCCTCCGAGAGGCCGGAGCCCGCGAGCGGAATGGTCGGGTAGACGATCGCGTCCACGCGCGCGCGGATGCCCTCGATGATGCGCGCGTAGATGCGCCAGTCGTCGTTCTGCCGCCCGGTCGCGGGATCGTAGGCGTGCAGGTGGATCACCGCCGCGCCCGCCTCGGCGCAGGCGATGCCCTGGGCGATCAGTTCCGCGGGCTCGACGGGCAGGTGCGGCACGCGGGCGCGGCCCCAGGGGCCGTTGAGGGCAACCTCGATCGCGGTCGGCGTCGGCATCATGAACTCCTGCGGAACAATCCTGGTCCGGCATGAAAGCATTGCAAAAACGCTTCCAGCCGGTGATTCGCTCGTCTAGCCTTGCATCCTCTCGCGCAACGAAGCGCCAAAGGAGGAACATCCATGATCCCTCGCCGCAGCCTGCTCACGGGCAGCGCCGCCATGCTGGCCGCCCCCGCGATCGTGCGTCGCGCCAACGCTGCCTCGTCCTTCGACCGGCAGCGCTTCAAGGGCACGCATATCGAGGTCAACCTCACCAAGAACCCGCGCAGCGACGTCCTGCAGCAGCACCAGAAGGAGTTCGAGGCGCTGACCGGCATCAGCGTCGGTTCCGAACAGATCCCCGAGCAGCAGCAGCGGCCGAAGGCGGCGATCGAGATGGCCTCCGGCAGCCCGAGCTTCGACGTCATCATGGTCTCGCTCCACGTCTCCAAGCGCCTGTTCGGCAACGCGCACTGGCTCGAGGACGTGCGCGACTACATCAAGAACCCGGAAATGACGGCGCCGGACTGGGACTTCGCCGATTTCGGCGCCGGCGCGGTGAAGACCGCGACGCAGGCCGACGGGCGGATGGACAGCGTGCCGCTCAACCCCGACCTCTGGATCATCTTCTGGAACAAGGCGCTGTTCAAGGCGAAGGGGCTCGCCTTCCCCGCGACGATGGACGAGCTCGTCGCCGCCGCCCACGCGCTCACCGACAAGTCGAGCGGCGTCTACGGCTATGTCGGCCGCGGGCTGAAGAACGCCAACATCCCGTGCTGGACGAGCTGGATGCTGGGCCAGGACGCCTACACGACCAACCCCGCGGGCACCAAGCTGCTCACCGACACGCCGGAGGCGATCTGGGGGGCGGAGATGTACCAGAAGCTGATGCGCGAGACGGCACCGCCCGGCAGCATCGGCTTCAACTGGTATGAATCCCAGACCAGCTTCAGCCAGGGCAAGGTGGGCATGTGGCTCGACGGCGTCGGCTTCTCCGCCCCGCTGATCGACCCGAAGTCGAGCAAGGTGGTGCACGACGTGGGCTTCGCCGTGGTGCCGAAGGGACCGAAGGCGCAGCATTCCGCGAGCTTCGTCGACAGCATGGCGATCACGGCCGCGAGCAAGAAGAAGGGCGCCGCCTGGCTCTACGTGCAATGGGCGACGTCCAAGAAGATCATGGGCGAGATCCTGCGCACCGGCTCCGGCACGCCGGCGCGGCTTTCCGTCTATTCCGACCCGGAGCTGGTGAAGACCAACAAGTTCGGGCCGGAATGGCTGGACACGGTGAAGAAGAGCCAGGCGATCTCCGCCCCCGGCCTGCCCGAGATCGTGCCGGTGACGGAGTTCCGCGACGTGTTCGGGGTGGCGCTCACCAACACCATCACCGGCGCCGATCCCGCCAAGGAACTGCGGAAGGCGACGCAGGCCTTCCAGCCGGTCCTCGACAAGTCGAACAAGACCTGAGTCGCTTGTCGGCCTCGGTCGCGACCCCGCCGGCGCGTGCCGGCGGGGGCTACGCAAGGCGCTACGGGCTGTTCTCGCTGCCCGCCGCGGTGGTGGTGCTGGCGGTGATCGTGCTGCCCTGGGCGTTCACCCTGGTGATGTCGCTCGCGGACTGGTCGCCCACCGGCGGCACGTCCTGGGTGGGGCTCGCCAACTACCGCCATCTTTTTACGGATGCCGAGTTCGGCTGGGCGGTGGTGCGCACCTTCTACTTCACCGCGATCGGCGTGATCGCGCCGCTGGTGCTGGGGCTGGTCGCGGCGCTGTGCTTCAACCAGCGCTTCCCGCTGCGCGGCCTGGCGCGCACCGTGTTCATCCTGCCGATGATGGCGACCCCGGTCGCGATCGCGCTGGTGTGGTCGATGATGTTCCATCCCCAGCTCGGCGTGCTCAACTACCTGCTGACCTCGATCGGCCTGCCGCCCGCCACCTGGACCTACAGCGAGACCACGGTGATCCCGACGCTGGCGATGATCGAGACCTGGCAGTGGACGCCGCTGGTGATGCTGATCCTGCTGGGCGGGCTCGCGGCGCTGCCCGGCGACCCCTACGAGGCGGCGCGCATCGACGGTGCCACGGGCTGGGACTGCTTCCGCCACATCACGCTGCCGCTGCTGTGGCCGCACATCGTGGTCGCCGCCGTGCTGCGCACCATCGACGCGCTGAAATCCTTCGACATCATCTACGTCATCACCCAGGGCGGGCCGGGAACGGCGAGCGAGACGATGAACATCTACCTCTACCAGCAGGCCTTCGCCTACTACCACCTCGGCTACGCATCGGCGGTGACGCTGGTGTTCTTCGTCGTCATCGTCGCGGTCACGCTGGTGATGCTCGGCCTGCGCCAGAGGTCGCTCGCGCTGTGAACCGGCATCGCCTGCGCAGGCTCTGGGGCAAGGCGGGGGTGGTCTTCGCCGTGCTGGTGCTGCTCTCGCCCACCGTCTTCGTGTTCTTCTGGATGGCCTCGCTCTCGCTCAAGAACGAGGTCGACAACATGGCCTTCCCGCCGGTGTTCATCCCGCACCCGCCGACGCTCGCGAACTACGCCAAGGTGCTGGCCGAGAACGAGTTCGGGCGCGACACGCTCAACTCCATCATCGTCACCTTCTCGGCCACCGCGCTGGCGCTCCTGATCGGCGTGCCGGCGGGCTATGGTGTCGCGAAGGCGAAGGCGACGCGCTCGGCCACCCTGATCCTGCTCGCGCGCGTGACGCCGGCGCTGTCCTTCCTCATCCCGCTCTACCTCATTTTCCAGAAGCTGGGCCTGCTCGGCACGCTGGTGCCGCTCGTCGTCACCCATCTCGTGCTCACGGTGCCGATCGTGGTGTGGATCATGATCGGCTTCTTCGAGGGGCTGCCGCCGGACCTGGAGGAGGCGGCGCTGGTGGACGGCGCCACGATCTGGCAGGCCTTCCTGCGCGTCGCCATGCCGCTGGCGCGGCCGGGGATCACGGTCGCGACCATCCTCGCCTTCATCGGCAGCTGGAACAACTTCGTCTTCGGCATCGTGCTCGCCGGGCGCACCACGCGCACGCTGCCGGTCGCGGTCTACAACTCCATGACCTTCGAGCAGGTGAGCTGGGGGCCGCTCGCCGCCTCCGCCCTCGTCGTCACGGCGCCGGTGCTGGTGCTGACGCTGGTGATGCAGAAGCAGATCGTGGCCGGCCTGACCGCGGGCGGCGTCAAGGGCGGCTGAGGCAGCCCCGCCGCAGCCGGCCGACGTTGCGCGCCGGGCGCTTCGGCGCGAAACTGATCCGAACCAGGACTGGAGAAACGCGATGAACGAGATCCGCCCCAATTCCTCCGCAGCCCGCGACATCGCGAACGCGCTGCACCCCTACACGGACCTCAAGGCCCATCTCGACGCCGGGCCGATGGTCATCTCCCGCGGCGAGGGCGTGCGGGTGTGGGACGAGGCGGGCAAGGGCTACATCGAAAGCGTCGCCGGGCTGTGGTGCGCCTCGCTCGGCTTCTCCAACGAGCGGCTGGCGCAGGCGGCGCTGAAGCAGCTTCGCACCCTGCCCTTCTACCACGCCTTCACCGCCAAGTCGCACCTGCCGATGATCGACCTCGCGGAGATGCTGATCGAGCGCGCGCCGGTGCCGATGAGCAAGGTGTTCTTCGCCAACTCCGGCTCGGAGGCGAACGATTCCGCGATCAAGATGATCTGGTACTTCAACAACGCGGTCGGCCGGCCGCAGAAGAAGAAGATCATCGGGCGGATCAAGGGCTACCACGGCATCACGCTCGCCGCCGCCTCGCTCACCGGCCTGCCTGCCAACCACCGCAGCTTCGACGTGCCGCTCGCCGGCTTCATCCACACCGACTGCCCGCACCACTACCACGGCGCGAAGCCGGGCGAGAGCGAGGAGGCGTATGCCACGCGCCTCGCGGACGAGCTGGAGAAGCTGATCCTGGCGGAGGGCCCGGACACGGTCGCCGCGATGTGGGCGGAGCCGGTGCTGGGTGCCGGCGGCGTCATCGTTCCGCCCGCGACCTACTACGAGAAGATCCAGGCGGTGCTGCGCAAGTACGACGTGCTGTTCGTCGCCGACGAGGTGATCTGCGGCTTCTGGCGCACCGGCAACTACTGGGGCAGCCAGACCCTGGGCATGCAGCCGGACATCCTCACCTGCGCCAAGGCGCTCTCCTCCTCCTACCTGCCGATCTCGGCGGTGATGGTGAACGAGCGCGTGTTCCAGGGGCTGGCCGACGAGAGCCACAACATCGGCACGTTCGGCCACGGCTTCACCTATTCCGGCCACCCGGTGCCGGCCGCGGTCGCGGTCGAGACGCTGAAAATCTACGACGAGATGGACATCGGCTCGCACGTGAAGCGCGTCGGCGCCCATCTGCAGAAGCAGCTGCGCGAGCGTTTCGCCAACCACCCGCTCGTCGGCGAGGTGCGCGGCGTGGGGCTGATCGGCGCCATGGAACTGGTCGCGGACAAGGCGGCGCACAAGAACTTCGACGCCGGGCGCAAGGTCGGCGGGCGCTTCGCCAAGCTCGCCGAGGCCAATGGCGTGATCGCGCGCACCCTGCCCGGCGACGCGATCGCGCTGAGCCCGCCGCTGATCATCAAGGAGGCCGAGGTCGACGAGATGCTCGACGGCTTCGCCAAGGCGCTGGACCAGCTGGCCACGGAACTGCGCGCCGGCTGAAACACGACGCCCTGGCCGGGTGGAAACGCCCGGCCAGACGCGCTCAGCGCACGCGGGCGACCGTGTAGTCCGCCACGTCCTCCATCACCGCGCGCAGCGGCGAGGGCGGGAAGGTGAGCAGGCTGGCGCGGGCCTCCGTCGCGAAGGTCGCGGCGCGCGACAGCGTCGCCCCGATCGCCTGGTGGCGGGCCATGAGCGCCATTGCCTGCGCGAGGTCGCCGTCGCGCACCTCGCCCTCGCCCACCGTGCGCTCCCAGAAATGCCGCTCCGCCTCGTCGCCCGCTTCGTAGGCGACGAGCACCGGCATCGTCACCTTGCCCTCGCGGAAATCGTCGCCGACGGTCTTGCCCAGCGTCGCCTGCTCGGCGGCGTAGTCGAGCGCGTCATCGACGAGTTGGAAGGCGATGCCGAGATTGCCGCCGTAGGAAGCGAGCGGCGCGGCCGCGTCCTCGCGCCCCGCGACCACCGCGCCGACCTCGCACGCGGCCTCGAACAGGGCGGCGGTCTTGCCGCGGATGACGTCGAGGTAGCGCGCCTCGGTCGTTTCGAGGTCGTTCTGGGTGACGAGCTGCAGCACCTCGCCCTCGGCGATCGTCGCCGCCGCGCGGGAAAGGATGTCGAGCACGCGCAGCGAGCCGTCCGCCACCATGAGCTGGAAGGCGCGCGCGAACAGGAAGTCGCCGACCAGCACCGAG
Source organism: Pseudomonadota bacterium (assembly GCA_021785335.1). The sequence goes on along the minus strand of JAJYFW010000001.1, from coordinate 11,366 downwards.
GCCTTGTTGCCGAACACCGCATTCGCGCTGGCGAGCCCGCGGCGCAGGTTGCTCTCGTCCACCACGTCGTCGTGCAGCAGTGTCGCGGTGTGGATGAACTCCACGCAGGCGGCGAGCGCGACGTGCCGCCCGCCCTCCTGGTAGCCGCACAGCCTGGCCGAGGCGAGCGTCAGCAGCGGGCGCAGCCGCTTGCCGCCGGCGGCGACGATGTGGGCCGCGAGCTGCGGGATGAGCGCGACCGGGGACTGCATGTGCGCGACGATCTCGCGGTTGCAGGCCTCGAGGTCGCCATCCATGAGGCGGACCAGCCGGTCGAGCACGTCCTCGCCGGCGCGCCTGGGCGCGGGGCTCGGGGCTTGGGGCTGCAGGGCGGCGGCTACGGCCACGCGGGACTCCGATTGACGTATGACGGCCGAGCGGCTCGACCCTGGGGGCGGATCATGGGCGGATTGGTGGGCGGTTTGATGGGCGGATTCATGGGCGGATTGGCGCGGCTCGCCGTTGCCGCCACGATATCGGCGGGGCTTCCCCAGGGTCAAGGCGAAGGGCCGCGACGGGTGGCCGGCGGGAGGCCGATGTGAAGATCCTGTTGCGCTCCAACGACCAGGTGCGCCTCTCCTTCCTCTGCGCCCTGCTGCGCGACGGCGGCGTCACCGCCTTCGTGCTGGATACGCATGCCAGCGCCGTCGAGGGCAGCATCGGCGCGATTCCCCGCCGCCTCGCGGTGGCCGAGGAGGACGAGGCGCAGGCCAGGCGCATCCTGGCCGAGGCGGGAGAGGCGTGAGCGGGGACGGCCGCGACCGGGCGTGGGGCACCCTGCTGGGCGGACGGGTCCGCTATGCGCAGGCGGCGGAGGGTCATCGCAGCGGCCTCGAGCCGGTGCTGCTGGCCGCGGCGACGCCGGCGCGCCAGGGCGAGCGCGTGCTGGAGGCGGGCAGCGGGGCGGGTGCGGCGCTGCTGTGCCTCGCGGCGCGGGTGCCCGGTGTCGCGGGGCTGGGCATCGAGCGGGACGCGGCGCTGGTGGCGCTGGCGCGGCAGAACGCCGCGGCGAACGGCTTCGCGGCGCTCCGCTTCGAGGCGGGCGACATCGAGACGTTCCGCGCCGCCGCGCCCTTCGACCACGCGATCGCCAACCCGCCCTGGCATGACGCGCGCGGCACGCGGGGCGCGGACACGGCGCGGGAGGCGGCGCGCCGCGGCCGCCCGGGGCTGCTCGGCGCCTGGGTGGGGGCGATGGCCGCGGCACTGCGCCCGCGCGGCACGATCTCGCTGGTGATCGCGGCCGGGGTGGTTCCGGAAGCGATGGCGGCGATGGGCGCGTCCGGCATCGGATCGTTGCGGCTGCTGCCGTTCTGGCCGCGCGCCGGCGTGGCCGCGAAACTGGCGGTCCTGCAAGGGGTGCGCGGCGGCAGGGCGGCGATGGTGCTGGCGCCGGGCCTGGTGCTGCACGAGACGGGGGGAGGCTTCACGCCGGCGGCGGAGGCGGTGCTGCGCGAGGGGGCGGCGCTGGGCTAGCCGGGGCCCCTCAGTCGAGGCCGGGTTCGCGGTGGCGCAGGTTCCACAGCCGCTCGTGCGCGGCGACCAGGCTTTCGATGGTGCGGCGGCGGTTGGCGTCCGGCGCCAGCGGCCGGCGCGTGAGCAGCATCTCCAGCACGCGCAGCAGCTGGCTCGCGATCTCGTAGTCGCCCTGGTCGCAGGCATGGTGGAACGCGATGAGGATCTTGTCGGAGAGGCGACGGCTGTAGCGTGGAGTGGCGCCGCCGGCCTGCCCGGCCTCGCGGAGCAGTCCCTCGTTTTCCGACACTTCGGGAGAGGTTCCTTCCATGACGTCAGCCTGCCCGGCCATCGCGGGCGGTGGCCGCGCGGGCCACTCCTTGGCTGAAAGCCGGCGACATCGCCGTCACTCGCTCTGCTGTTTTCCCTTGGTTACGCACCGCGTTCCGCAAGCCTCGATTCAGGTCAATCTTTGTAGAGCATGATTCGCCGCCATGGCGAGGGAAAATGCAAAAAAAACGACGCCATGGCGCGCGTGACCCCATCGTCAAACGCCCGCTACAGCTTGCGGTTGCGCGCCGGGCCCGAACGCTTCTTCCCACGTGCCCACGGTCGAGGCCTTGCTGTATTCCGTCGCGCGATTTTCGAAAAAATTGGCGTGCTCGACGGCGTTCAGCATCTCGTCCAGCCACGGCAGCGGATTGCGGTCCACCTTGAACAGCGAATCGAGCCCGAGCTGCGTCAGGCGGCGGTCCGCGATGTAGCGGATGTACTGCTTGACCTCCGCGGCGTTGAGCCCCTCCACCGCGCCGGATTCGAACGCGAGGTCGATGAACGCGTCCTCGTGGTCCACGATGGTTGCGCAGGTGAGATAAATCTCGCGGCGCAGTTCCTCGGTCCAGATTTCGGGATTCTCCTGCACGAAGGTGCGGAACAGGCGGATCACCGAAAGGCAGTGCAGCGTCTCGTCGCGCACCGACCAGGAAATGATCTGCCCCATCCCCTTCATCTTCCCGAAGCGCGGGAAGTTCAGCAGGATCGCGAACGAGGCGAAGAGCTGCAGCCCCTCGGTGAAGGCGCCGAAGGCGGCAAGGGTCTTCGCGATCTCGTGCTTGCTGTCCACCGTGAAGGTCTGCATGTAGTCGTACTTGTCCTTCATCTCCTTGTAGCGGAGGAAGGCCTGGTACTCGATCTCCGGCATCCCGATCGTGTCGAGCAGGTGGCTGTAGGCGGCCACGTGGATCGTTTCGGTGTTGGAAAACGCTGACAGCATCATCAGCACCTCGGTCGGTTTGAAGACCCGGCTGTAGTGCTTCATGTAGCAGTTGTTCACCTCGACATCCGCCTGCGTGAAGAAGCGGAAGATCTGGGCGAGGAGGTTCCGTTCCGCGTCCGAGAGGTTGCGGTGCCAGTCCTTCACGTCGTCGGCGAGCGGCACCTCCTCCGGCAGCCAGTGGACGCGCTGCTGGGTGAGCCACGCTTCATATGCCCACGGGTAGCGAAACGGCTTGTAGACCGGGTTCTCGGTCAGCAGGCCGAAGCGCACGGGTTGTTCGTCCGGCGTGGAAATTCCTGGCGTGGCGATCTCTGGCATGGCGAATCCCGAACCTCCGTGGCGCATTATAAAACGGGCGGCAAGGAACACAACATCCGGTAGGTTTCTTGAAGCTTCAACCACAATATATGGCGTGTTTTGGCACAAGTCTCCGAGGGCGGGACGTGCTAGGCTTTTGCGCCTCCGGAAAGGCTTCCCGCCATGCCCTATCCGACCATCGACGACCTGCCGGCGGCGTTGCGCGCGCACCTGCCGGAACACGCCCAGGAGATATTCCGCGCCGCGTTCAACAACGCCTGGGCCCGCTACCGCGCGCTGCCGCCCGAGGCGCTGGAGGAACGCGCCCACCGCATCGCCTGGGCCGCGGTGAAGCGGCGCTACCGCAAGGCGGGCGACGCCTGGGTGTCACGCGTGGACTGACACCGCGCGCTCAACCCGGCGCGCCGACGCCCACCGCGCCGACGCCCAGCGCACCGACGCCGCGCAGCACGGAGGCGATCTCCTCGCGCGCGGCATCGCCGAGCGGCGCCTGGGGTGGCACCGGCTCGCCGACCGCGAAGCCCTGCAGGTTGAGCGCGGTCTTGATGCAGGCGGCGAGCGAGAATTTGGCGAAGATCTCGTTCACCCGCCACAGCGGCCGCTGCAGTTCCATCGCCCGCGTCCACTCGCCCGCCCGCGCCGCGTCGTAGAGGCGCACGCTCTGCCCCGGCACGATGCAGGCCGGCCCCGCCATCCAGCCGACGCCGCCGATCATCATCACGCAGGCCGGGATGTGCGCGGAGGCCGAGAACACCTCCATCCGCCCCTGCGTGCGCTCGATGATGGAGAGCAGCCGCCCGGTGTTGGTCGAGGCGTCCTTGATGTAGCCGATGTTCTCCACCTGGCTCAGCCGCTCGATCACCGCGAGCGAGAGGTCCGAGCGCTGGAATTGCGGGTTGGTGTAGAGCACCACCGTCCGCCCCCGCGCGGCCTTCGCGATGGCGCGGAAATAGGCCTCCACGCCGTCCTCGCCGAGCGGGAAATACGCCTCCAGGATCGCCAGGATCGCGTCCGCCCCCGCCTCCACCAGCGCCTCGGTCTGCGCCACCGCGTCGTGCGTCGCGGTCGAGGCGACGCCGGCGACGACCGGCACGCGCCCCCTCGCCTCCGCCACCACGGTCTCGACGATTTTCCGCTTCTGCGCCCAGCCGAGATAGGCGAACTCGCCGGTGCTGCCGAGCGGCGTGAGCCCGTGCACGCCCGCGCCCACGAGATGCGAGACGAGGCGGCGCAGCGGCTCCTCCATCACCGCCCCGTCGCGGTCCACGGGCGAGACGAGGTAGGGAAAGACGCCGGCGAGCTTCATCCGCGCGGGCTTATTGGCAGGCGAGACATTCCTCGTAGTCGGTGGCGGATTTCGCGGCGACGGTGAGGGGAAGTTCCGGCGCCGTATCGTTCGCCGGGCGCTGGATGATCTCGTCGGGGCGGATCGCCTTCTCGCTCACCGCGTCGGCGCGCTGGATGGAGAGGCTGCGGCAGTAGTAAAGCGACTTCACGCCGCGCTTCCAGGCCAGCATGTGGATCTGGTGCAGGTCGCGCTTGTGCACGTTGGCCGGCAGGAACACGTTGACCGACTGGCTCTGGCAGATGAACGCCGTGCGGTCCGCCGCGTGCTCCACCACCCAGCGCTGGTCGAGCTCGAAGGCGGTCTTGTAGACGGCCTTCTCGTCCTCGGTGAGGAAATCGAGGTTGCGCACGCTGCCCTTGTTGAGCGTGATCGCGGACCACACCTCGTCGTTGTCCTGCCCGCGCTCGGCGAGCAGCTTCTGCAGATGCCGGTTGCGCACCGTGAAGCTGCCGGAGAGCGTCTTCTGCAGAAACACGTTGGCCGCGATCGGCTCGATGCCGGGGCTCGCGTTGCCGGCGATGATCGAGATCGAGGCGGTCGGCGCGATCGCGATCTTGTGCGAGAACCGCTCCATGATGCCGTATTCCGCGGCGTCCGGGCACGGGCCCCGCTCCTCAGCGAGTCGTTTCGAGGCCGCATCGGCGCCGGCGCGGATATGGGCGAACATGCGCCTGTTCCACACCTTCGCCATCACGCTCTCGAACGGCACCGAGAGCGATTGCAGGAACGAATGGAACCCCATCACGCCGAGCCCGACGGAACGCTCGCGCATCGCGGAATAGCGTGCCCGCTCCATCCCCTCCGGCGCGCGGTCGATGAAATCCTGCAGCACGTTGTCGAGGAAGCGCATCACGTCCTCGATGAAGAGCGCGTTGTCCTGCCACTCGAACCAGGTTTCGAGGTTGAGCGAGGAGAGGCAGCACACCGCCGTGCGCTGGCGCCCGTGCTGGTCCGTGCCCGTCGGCAGCGTGATCTCCGAGCAGAGGTTGGAGGTCTTCACCTCCAGCCCCGCGAGCTTGTGGTGCTCCGGCCGCGCGCGGTTCACGTGGTCGGAGAACACCAGGTAGGGCTCGCCGGTTTCGATGCGCGCGGTGAGGATGCGGATCCACAGCGAGCGGGCGGAGATGCTGCGCACGACGGAGCCGTCCTTGGGCGAGGTGAGCGCCCACGGCTCGTCCGCCTCCACCGCGCGCATGAACGCGTCCGGCACCAGCACGCCGTGGTGCAGGTTGAGCGCCTTGCGGTTCGGGTCGCCGCCGGTGGGCCGGCGCATCTCCACGAACTCCTCGATCTCCGGGTGCGACAGCGGCAGGTAGACGGCCGCCGAGCCGCGCCTGAGCGAGCCCTGGCTGATCGCGAGCGTGAGGCTGTCCATCACCCGGATGAACGGGATGACGCCGGAGGTCTTGCCGACCGCCCCCCCCCGTTCCCCGATCGAGCGCAGATTGCCCCAGTAGCTGCCGATGCCGCCGCCCTTGGAGGCGAGCCACACGTTCTCGTTCCACAGCCCGACGATGCCGTCGAGGCTGTCGGTCGCCTCGTTGAGGAAGCAGGAGATCGGCAGCCCGCGCTGCGTGCCGCCGTTGGAGAGCACGGGCGTCGCCGGCATGAACCACAGCCGCGACATGTAGTCGTAGAGGCGCTGCGAATGGGCGGGGTCGTCGCCGTAGTAGGAGGCGACGCGCGCGAACAGGTCCTGGTAGGATTCGCCGGGCAGAAGGTAGCGGTCACCGAGCGTCGCGCGGCCGAAATCGGTCAGCAACGCGTCCCGGGAACGGTCCACGCGCACCTGAAAGCGTCCCTGCATCTGTACGGCGTCGAGCACGGTCTGATCCCCCACGGTCGGTCCCCAATTCCCGCATCCTGCGCAACGGGTTGCGTCCGTCAACTCAAATGCCACTAGATGTAGCGCGGCGGCGTCTTGTTGACCCCCGGGTGATGCGCCACGGACACAGAAGCGCCGCAATCCGGGTTGGCGGTTAGGCGAACAGAACCTGAACATACACCGTTTCGCCCGCCCGGCCCAGGGGCGGCGCGGCGTCGTCCCCGGGTTCCCCGCAACCCACAGGCGGCCGACTCGCGGTTGTCACATTTCGCGGCCGGCCGCTTGCGTCGGCCGGGCGGGGCGCAGGCCCTATCGGGCGATCGGCCGCACGCCGCACCAGTCGGCGATGAAGGCGGCGATGGCGAGCGTGGTCTGGCGCAGCGTCGGCAGGTGGGCGCGCTCGTCGAAGGCGTGCGCCCCCTGCCCGGCCGGGCCGTAGCAGAGCGCCGGCATGCCGTAATAGAGCCCGTAGAACCGCGTGTCGTTCACCCCGGTGCCGAGCCGCGCCTGCATCGGCGCCTGGAACACCGCCTGGTGCGCCTCGCCCAGCACGCGCTCCGCCTCCGAGCCGGGGTCGAGGATGAAGCCGTCGGCCTGGAACCCGTTCCAGATCACCTCCGGCTTGTTGTTGGCGAGGAACGCGTCGGTGCTCGCGGCCTCCGCCACGCACTGCTCCACCTCCGCGCGCGCCTCGGCGAGCGTGGTGCCGGGCAGCAGGCCGATGCGGCAATCGACCTCGCACCAGGCGGGCGTGGAGCTCGCCCAGTCGCCGCCGCGGATCACGCCGGGGTTGAACTTCACCGGGTCCGGGATGTCGCCGAACCAGGCGTGCTCCCGGGCGCGGGCGTTGATGCGCGCGGTGAGGCCGGAAAGCGCGTGGAGCAGCGCGTAGGACGCCATGATGGCGTTGGTGCCGGTCTGCGCCGTCGCCACATGCACCGGCACGCCGCGCACGCGCAGGCGGAACCACATCACGCCGACATGGCCGCGGGTGATGGTGTTGGCGGAGGGCTCGGGGATCAGGCAGGCCTCCGCGCGGTAGCCGCGCGCGAGCGTGGAGAGCGCGCCGTTGCCGGTGCTCTCCTCCTCCGTCACCGTCTGCACGAACACGTCGCCCGCCGGCGCCAGCCCGCTTGCGGCGAGCGCGTCCAGCGCGAACACCATCGCCGCGACGCCCTGCTTCATGTCGTGCGCGCCGCGCCCGTTCATCCACTCGCCGCGGATCACCGGCTCGAAGGGCGGGTCCGCCCACATCTCGCCGGGGCCGGGCGGCACCACGTCCACGTGGCCCTGCAAGACGAGGCTGCGCCCGGCGGCGGGGTCCGGGGCGCGCAGGGTGGCAACCACCTGCACGGCGCGGGCGTAGTCCGTGTCCATCACCGGGGAGAAGCCCGGCAGGTGGTCCATCGCCACCTCGTCCAGCGTGTAGCGGTCCACGCTCCAGCCCCGCCCGGCGAACTCGCGCGCGATCCAGTCCTGGCACGGCGCCTCCTGCCCGCGCAGGCTGGGGAAGCGCACCAGCGTCTGCAGCCAGGAGAGCTGGCGCTGCCAGCCCTCCCCGACCGCCGCGTCGAGCCGGGCGAGAAGGGCCGCGTCCGGCATCGCCTCAGGCCGCTTTCGCCGCTTGGCGCGTCTCGGTGAGGAAGCGCATCGCCTCGTTGATGCCGCCGGCGGCGTGCGGGACGCTGTTGGCGGCGAGCGACATCTCCACGGCCGCGAGCGTGCCGAGGATCATCGGCTCGTTGAGGTCGCCGAGATGGCCGATGCGGAACACCTTGCCGCCGAGCGGCCCGAGCCCGCCGCCGAGCGAGACGCGGAAGCGCTCGTAGGCGGTGCGGCGCACGGCCTCCGCGTCGTGGCCCTCCGGCATCATCACCGCCGTGACGGAATCCGAGAGGCGCGCGGGGTTGGTGGTGAACAGGCCGGGCCCGTTGTTGCCGGACCAGTGGCGCACGGCGCGGCGCGTCGCCTCCGCGAGGCGGTTGTGGCGCGCCCAGACGCCTTCCAGCGTCTCCTCCTCGATCAGCCGCAGCGCTTCCTTGAGGCCGTAGAAGAAGCTGATGGGCACGGTGCCGACGAAGCTCTTGTGCCGGCGCTCCAGCATCAGGGTCCAGTTGAAGTAGTGCTTGGGCAGCGTCGAGGCCTTGTGCGCCGCCATCGCCTTGTCCGAGGCGCCGGTGAACGAGAGGCCGGTGGTCAGCATCAGCCCCTTCTGCGAGCCGCCGACGGCGCAGTCGATGCCCCAGTCGTCCATGCGGAACTCGATCGAGCCGAGGGAGGAGATGGTGTCCACGAGGAACAGCGCCGGGTGCCTGGTCTCGTCGAGCGCCTTGCGGAACTCGGCGAGCGGCAGGGTGGCGCCGGTCGCGGTTTCGTTGTGGACGACGCACATGCCCTTGATGCTGTGCGCGGTATCGGCGGCGAGTGCCGCGCGCACGGCGGCGAGATCCACGCCGCGGCGCCAGTCCGCCTTCACCTGCTCGACGGCGAGGCCGAGGCCCTGCGCCATCTTCGCCCAGTGGTCGGAGAAGTAGCCGCTCTCGACGATGAGCAGCTTGTCGCCGGCGGAGAACAGGTTGACGAGGGAGGCTTCCCACGCCGCGTGGCCGGAGCCGGTGTAGTAGAACAGGTGCTGCTTCGTCCCCAGGACGCGCTTCAGCCCCTCGGTGCATGCGTCGTAGATCGCGAGGAAGTCCTCGCTCATGAAGTCCACCGTCGCGTGCTGCATGGCGCGCAGGATGGAATCCGGGATGTTGGTCGGGCCCGGGTTGGCGAAGAACAGGCGTCCCCTCGGCGGATTCGGCGGGTTTTTCATTGTTCCTGGCGTTTCGTTGTTGGGCCCGGTTTGATAGGCGCCCGCCGTGCGGGCGACAACCGCCGGAGGTGCGAGGCTGGGGTGCGATCCCGGCCTATTCCTCGGATCGGCGCGTTTCGTCGCGGTCGCGCTCGTAGTGGCGCGCGAGGGGGAACGGCGGCAGCCAGGCCTCGCGGCGGATGGTCCACAGCTCGTAGGTGGGCGTGAGCTGGTCCGGCGCGTCGAGCGAGCCGAGGTTCACGCCGATCCCCTCCCCGCCGCGCGAGAACACCGGGGAGCCGCACTCGGGGCAGAAGAACCGCCCGCCATGGCCGCGCGCCTCGCCCTCGATGGCGACCGCCTCCGCGGGGAAGATCGCGGCGGCGTGGAACAGCGCGCCGTGATGCTTGCGGCAGTCGAGGCAGTGGCAGATGCCCACGCGCCACGGCCGCCCCGAGGCGACGAAGCGCACCTTGCCGCAGAGGCAGCCGCCGGTGAACCGTTCCATGATGAGCGTCCCCTGGCTTGCGGCGCAATGGTTACAGCGCCCTTCACCTTCATGGCTACCGGAGAGCGGACGAGCGGACGGACGGATGGCCCCTATAGGGGGGCCATCCGCTCCGTCCGCCCCCTCGTCAGGCGGATGATCCGCGTTCCGTCCGGGTTCATCCGCCCTTATCCTTCCTGGGTTTTCTTCATCCGCCCGGCGTCCGCCCGGCACTGCCCACGCCAGCGGGGGCGGATGAAACCGCCTCCGCAACGACCGAAACGATACCCTCGCGCTCCGCGATGCGCCGCCGCTCGGCGAGCGCGTGGTGCGCGTCCCTCTTTGACCGCGATCGTGACGTCCAGCTTACCGAGTGCCCGAGAATGCCGACCCGCTAGCCGGGGGAAGTAACGGTGCGCGCCGCGACGATCGCCCCCGGGGTTCAGTGGGGGAGGCAATCCGCTTCGTTCGGCCCGAGCGACCTCGGCATCCACTCCATCCAACTACGAGGCGCGGTGAAGCGCCGCAGCTGATTCATGCCGCTCAGGTACGGCCCGTACGAAGGATCGAGGCGTACGATATAGCCCTATGGGCCGTCACTTACTGGACGACTCGGTACTCGATAACGCATTTTTCTTCTTTAACAGTTAAAATCAGGGTAAGCGGACGGGGGCCCGTTCCAGATGCGACCTTTAGCGTCTCCCGGTATCCAAACGAAGTCTGAGCGTCAATCGTGCCCGATCCATCGGGGTTCAGCCTCAGTTTGTTCGATGTCAGAAAAGGCGTTCCCCAAGCATTATCCATCTCAAAATGGCTCTCTGTGAGCTTGATAGTTCGCCGCTCACTTGATACGTGGCCAAGGCAAATTGCCTTATTCCCTTTTACAACGAAAATTTTCGCCTTCCATGTAGTGGCAACATTCGCGCTGGCATGGGCCGCGTCTATGGCTCCGAGCCCGCCTGCCAAGATGGATGCGGCCGTAATGAGGCGGATTAAGCGACGGAAGGTGGTCATGTCATTCTCCCCGGCCAAATCGAGAAAACCGACTCCCTTGATAAGTTATTCGACTTAGATTCGCAACAATTTTATTGACTGTTTCAGGATTATTGCATCGACGCAAAAAGGCCGCTCTCCCGAGCTAACCGCGCCCCAAAGAAGCAGCGCAAGTCAAGCTGTTTATCTCTACGATTTTTTGAGAATAATCAGGCAAATCCCTTTCGGGAGCCGGCGGTCATCCGGGGGATTGAAGAACATTCCGTTTCATCGATTCTCACCCGCGGATGAAACCGCCTCCGCAACGACCCAGACGATGCCGTCGCGCTCCGCGATGCGCCGCCGCTCCGCCAGTGCCCGCCGGACGGAGCGGAAGACGCGCGCCTGGGTCGCGGGGTCCTCGCTCGCGGCGAGCCCCCTCGCCTCGCACTCCCGCCGCCAGGCACCGACGCGGCAGCCGCGCAGCCCTGGGGGGAAGCCGGTCGCCAGCGGCAGCGCGTGGCCCTCCGCGCCGGCGATCGTGTCGTGCAGCATGCCCAGCGCCCGGCGAAGCTGCGGCGCCAGCCGCGTGCCGGCGGCGCGGACGGCGCGCTCCTCGCACAGCGGCGCGGTGACGGGCTCGCCGTCCTCGTCCTCGCCGATCGCCACCGCCCGCACCTCGAACGCCAGCGCCAGCCCGCTGGGACCGTTGCGGTTCTTCATCAGCGTCGCGGTCTTGCGCTCGCCGGGCTCGCCCACCACGCGCAGCGTCACGTCCGCGTCGCCCGCGAGCCCGCCCCAGCCGCGCGGCGTGTCGCCGCTCTTGGGCGAGTGGTGCACCGCGATCACCGC
>JAJYFW010000103.1 GCA_021785335.1 Pseudomonadota bacterium | reverse complement strand
CAAAGGGCGAGGATTTCGCCTCGCTCCTCGAAGAGACGCTCGGCCGCGACACCGCCTTCGACGGCTCGGTCGTCACCGGCCGCGTCGTCCGCCTCACCGACGAGTTCGCCATCGTCGATGTCGGCCTCAAGAGCGAGGGCCGCGTCGCCCTCAAGGAATTCTCCGCCCCCGGCCAGCCGCCGGAGGTGAAGCCCGGCGACGTCGTCGAGCTGTTCGTCGAGCGCTACGAGGACCGCGACGGCTCCATCGTGCTCTCGCGCGAGAAGGCGCGGCGCGAGGAGGCCTGGTCCACGCTCGAGCGCGCCTTCGAGACGCAGCAGCGCGTGAACGGCACGATCTATGGCCGCGTGAAGGGCGGCTTCACCGTCGATCTCGGCGGCGCGGTCGCGTTCCTGCCCGGCAGCCAGGTGGACATCCGCCCGGTGCGCGACGTGACGCCGCTGATGGGCCAGCCGCAGCCGTTCCAGATCCTCAAGATGGACCGCACGCGGGGCAACATCGTCGTCTCCCGCCGCGCGGTGCTGGAGGAGACGCGCGCGGAGCAGCGCAGCGAGCTGATCCAGGGCCTCAAGGAAGGCATGATCCTGGACGGCGTGGTCAAGAACATCACCGACTACGGCGCCTTCGTCGACCTCGGCGGCGTGGACGGGCTGCTGCACGTGACGGACATCGCCTGGCGGCGCATCAACCACCCGTCCGAGGCGCTGCAGATCGGCCAGCAGGTGCGCGTGCAGGTCATCCGCTTCAACCCGGAGACGCAGCGCATCAGCCTCGGCATGAAGCAGCTCGAGACCGACCCGTGGGAAGGCGTGATGGCGAAGTACCCGCCGGGCGCCAAGTTCTCCGGCCGCGTCACCAACATCACCGACTACGGCGCCTTCGTGGAGCTGGAGCCGGGGGTCGAGGGGCTGGTGCACGTCTCCGAGATGTCGTGGACCAAGAAGAACGTGCACCCCGGCAAGATCGTCGCCACCAGCCAGGAGGTGGACGTGCTGGTGCTCGACGTGGACGCCGCGAAGCGCCGCATCTCGCTCGGCCTCAAGCAGGTCCAGCGCAACCCCTGGGAGCAGTTCCAGGACGAGCACCCGATCGGCTCCACGGTCGAGGGCGAGATCCGCAACATCACGGAGTTCGGCCTGTTCGTGGGCCTCGCGCCCGAGATCGACGGCATGGTGCACATGTCCGACCTCTCCTGGGACGAGCCCGGCGAGCTGGCGATGGCGAAGTACGAGAAGGGCCAGATCGTCAAGGCCAAGGTGCTCGACATCGACATCGAGAAGGAGCGCATCTCGCTCGGCGTGAAGCAGCTGCTGGACGACCCGGCGGCGGCGGTGCTCGACCGCGTCCACAAGGGCACGATCGTCACCTGCGTCGTCACCGCGGTGCAGTCCAACGGCATCGAGGTGCGCGTGGACGACGTGCTCACCGGCTTCATCCGCCGCGCCGAGCTTGCCCGCGACAAGGCGGAGCAGCGGCCGGACCGGTTCGCGGTCGGCGAGAAGGTCGATGCCAAGGTCACCGCGATCGACCGTTCCGCCCGCAAGCTCCAGCTCACGATCAAGGGCAAGGAGGTCGAGGAGGACAAGCAGGCGATCGCCGACTACGGCACGTCCGACAGCGGCGCCTCGCTCGGCGACATCCTGGGTGCTGCGATCCGCCGGCGCAACCAGCAGGCCCAGACGGAAGAGTAAGGTCGCCGGACAGGCGAGGACAAACAGGCTCCCGCCCTCGTGGCGGGAGCTTTTTTGTTGGCTCACAAGCACTTGCGCGGGGCGCGCGATTGACGCCCAGGTTCCGTTCTGGCAACGTCCACGGGCAAGCGGGCAAAATCCGTAAGGCTACAACAATGACTTCAGGGACGGCACCAGCGGCGAGGCCATGACCAAGTCCGAATTGATCGCGGAGCTGGCAACGGCGAACCCGCATCTCACCGCGCGCGACGTCGAAACGATCGTCGCCACCGTGTTCAACGAGATCACCGCGGCGCTGTCGCGCGGGGAGCGGGTGGAGCTGCGCGGCTTCGGCGCCTTTTCGGTCAAGAAGCGCGACGCCAGGCTCGGGCGCAACCCGCGCACCGGCGCCTCGGTCGAGGTGGACGAAAAGGCGGTGCCGTTCTTCAAGGCCGGCAAGGAGCTGCGCGAGCGCGTCAACCGCGGCAAGCGCGGCGCCTGAGGGCGTACCATGCTGCGCCTGCTGCTTGCGGCACCCTTCGTCCTGATCATCGTCGTCTTCGCCCTGTCCAACCGGCAGATGGTCGAGCTCGGCCTCTGGCCCACGGATGTCTCCATCCAGCTGCCGGTGGCGCTCGCCATCCTGGTGCCGGCCGCACTCGGCTTCCTGCTCGGCGCGATGGTGATGTGGTTCGCCGCCGCCGCGCAGCGCCGCCGCGCCGGACGGGCGGAGCGCCGCGCCAGCCTGCTCGCCGCCGACCTCGCGAAGCTGCGGGACGCGCCCCGCACGGGCACGCTGACCGGCGCGCGCACCGGCGCGACGCTGCCGCCGGCGTGACGCGGGTCAAGATCTGCGGCGCCAACGACCGGGCGGCGTTCGACACCGCTTGCGGCGCCGGCGCGGACTGGATCGGCCTGGTGTTCTTCCCGCGCTCCCCGCGCTTCGTCACGGCCTCGCTCGCGGCCTCGCTCGCGGCGCGGCGCCCAGCCGGCGGGCCGAAGCTCGTCGGCCTGTTCGTCGAGCCGGCGGACGACGAGGTGGCCGCGGTGCTGGACGCGGTGCCGCTCGACATCCTCCAGCTCTACGCGGCCCCGGATCGTGCCGCCGCGATCGGCGCGCGTTTCGCGAAGCCGTTCTGGCGCGCGGTGCCGGTGGGCGCGGCGGCGGACCTGCCGGACGCGATGGGCGGAGCCGCGGCGCTGGTGATCGAGGGACGCGCGCCGGCGGGTGCCACGCGCCCCGGCGGCAACGCGGCCGCCTTCGACTGGTCGCTCCTGGCCGCCTGGCGCGCGCCGGGGCCGTGGCTGCTCGCGGGCGGGCTCACGGTCGAGAACGTCGCGGCGGCGATCCGCGCGACGGGGGCGGAGGCGGTCGACGTCTCCTCCGGCGTCGAGTCCGCGCCCGGGCGCAAGGACCCCGCGCGCATCCGCGCCTTCATCGCGGCGGCGAGGGCCGCGTGAGGGGCAAAATCGTTTCCCGCCGCGCGCGTCGCATGGCGTAAGCTCGCGGCATGAGCCCGTTCCGCCTCCGGTCCTTGCTGCTCGCCGCCGCCGCCCTCGCGGTCTCGGCCCAAGCCCCCGCTTCGGCGCCGCCCGCATCCGCGCCGCCCGCGATCGACCACGCCGGCGCGCGGGCGATCGTCGAGGGCGTCCACGCGATGCTCGCCGGCGTGCTGGGCACGCTCGCCCCCGCCGCGAACCTGCTGGTCGCCACGGCGCACGGCGATCATTACCGCATCGAAATCCCCGTCGAGCACCGCTGGAAGGGCGGCGGCGTCGGCGGCGATTCCATCGGCGCGAACCTGATCCCGCTGGGCCAGGGGCGCTGGCGCGTCGCCGACGGCGCCCTGCCGCGCCACCTCGAGTTCAGCGTTGACCATCCGCCGCCGGGCGTCGCCAGCCTCACCGCGATGACCATGAAGGTGGGCAGCTTCTCCGGCGTGATCGACACCACGCTCGCGACACCCACCCGGCTCGACTTCCACATCGCCGACGAGCACCTGGCCGGCGTCGGCCCGGGGATGAGCAGTGGCGGGCATCTCGACGCCGCCGATGGCTCGCTGCTCGTCACCCCCGCCGCGGATGGCCGCGTCACGCTGCTCAACACCAGCAGCATGCGGGGCCTGCACACGACCTCCGTGGCCGGCAAGCTCAAGACCAGCAGCGACGTCGCGAGCGCCAGCGGCTCGCTGCGCATCGACAACCTTTCGCTGCCGGCGCTGCGCGCGGCGATACGCGCGATCACCACGCTGGCGGGGCTGCCGAACCCGGCCCCCGGGACCAGCGGGGGCACCGGCACCGACCCGGCGGTCCGCAAGGAACTGCACACGCTGATCGCGGACCTCGCGGGCGGCGCCACCTCGATCTCGATGCAGTCCTCCGAAAGCGGGATCGCGATCCAGGGCGCGGGCCCGGTGCAGGGCACGATCGGCCATGTCGGCTTCGGCATGCGCCTGCGCGAGCGCGACGGCAGCGTCGCGCTCGCGCTTCGTTTCGCGCTCGACAAGCCGTCCTTCCCCGCGATCGCCCCCGCCGGGATCCTCGCCAGGTTCATGCCCAGCCGCGTGGTGCTGCGCCCGCGCCTCGCCGGCATCGACGCCGCGGCGCTGCGCCGCACGCTCGACGCCGCCGTGGACAGCCCCGAGCCGAACGCGCTGCCGGGGCTCGCGATGGCGGTGCTGGACGCGCACCCCGCGACCGTCGCGATCGACTCGCTCCTGATCGACACCGGGCCGGCGCGCATCACCGGCCACGGCACGCTCACCGTGCGCGGCCCGGGCGAGGCGCAGGGGAGCGCGACGCTGCGCGCGACCGGCATCGACGCCGCGATGAAGGAACTCTCCGCCGACCCCGAGGGCCAGCAGGCGCTCGGCATGCTCGTCTTCCTCAAGGGCCTCGCCAAGCCGGAGGGCGATGCGCTGGTCTGGCACCTCGTCTTCGACGGGCAGAAGCTGCTGGTGAACGGCAACGACGTTTCCGCCATGGCGCCCCCGGCGCCGAAATAGGGGCGCGCCGCCGAATGCGCCGAAATAGGGGCGGCGATGCACATCGCCGCGCATGGCGGCTGCGCGGAGGTCACGCATGACGAGGCGCCGCCTCCCGGCCTAGTCTCGCGCCTCGCGGAAACGGCCAGTCCCAGTCCCACGCAATCGATGTCAGCTCCCACAGCGACCCCAGAGGTGGCCATCGGCCGCGCCCGTCTCGGGCTGACCCGCCAGCACCTGCAGTTCGCCTATGTCTGCCTCATCTGGGGCGGCACCTGGCTCGGCATGAAGGTCAGCATCGCCGTCATCCCGCCGGCGATGATGGCGGGCCTGCGCTGGACCTGCGCGGGGCTCATGCTGCTGGGGCTGGAGGCGATGCGCGGGCATCGCCGCCGCATCACCGCGCGCGACATGGTGATGCTGGCGCCGGTCACCTTCCTGCTCATCGTGGTGAACCAGGTGGTGCAGCTCTATGCGCTGCGCTTCGTCTCCTCCGGCATCGCCGCCGTGATCAGCGCGGCGCTCACGCCGCTGGCACTGCTCGGCCTCGGCGCGGCGATGGGCCAGGAGCGCATCACCCGGATGCGGCTGGTCGCGATCGGGATCGGCATCGCGGGGGTGCTGCTGCTGTTCGGCCCGCAGGCGGCGCAGGGCTCGCTCGCGCCCGCGGAACTGCTGGGTGCCGCCGGCATCATCGTCTCCACGCTCGCCTATTGCTGGGGCTCGCTGCTGATCCGGCCGATGGTGCGCCGCTTCCCGCCGGTGGAGCTGGCGGCCGTGACCAACCTCATGGGCGGGCTGGCGCTGGTCCTGGGCTCGCTCGTCTTCGAGCCGGGGTCGGCGCACGCCCTCAACTTCGCCTGGGGGTGGGAGGCGTGGCTGGGCTGGCTCTACCTCGTGGGCCCGGCCGCGACCGGGGCGACGCTGATGTACTACCTCCTGGTGCGCGACTGGGGCGCCGCCAAGGCCGGGACCTATGCCTTCGTCTCGCCGGTGATCGCGGTCATCGCCGGCATGGTGCTGCTCGGCGAGCATATCGGCGCGTTCGAGGCGGTGGGCATGGTGACGATGCTCGGCGGCGCGGCGCTGGCGCTGCGCCCGGAACCGGCGCCGGCCGCCGCCGCCGCCACGGCCGGCATCACCGCCGCCTGACGCAACCCGTACCGCTTCCGTGGGCAAGACGGCGTGACCCGCGCCGCCGCCCTTGCTAAGAGCGCCGCGTGAACACACCCATCCCCAGCTCCCCCCTTCCCAATTCGCTGCGCACCGGGCCCGACGAGCGGGGCCGCTTCGGTGACTTCGGCGGGCGTTTCGTTGCCGAGACGCTGATGCCCCTCATCCTCGAGGTCGAGGCCGCCTATCGCGCGGCCCGCGCCGACCCGTCCTACCAGGCGGAGATCGAGCGGCTGCTGCGCGACTACGTGGGCCGGCCGAGCCCGCTGTGGTTCGCCGAGCGACTGACCGAGGAGCTCGGGGGCGCGCGCATCTACTTCAAGCGCGACGAGCTCAACCATACCGGCGCGCACAAGATCAACTCCTGCGTGGGCCAGATCCTGCTCGCGCGGCGCATGGGCAAGACGCGCATCATCGCGGAGACCGGCGCCGGCCAGCACGGGGTCGCGACGGCCACGGTCTGCGCGCTCTTCGGCCTGCCGTGCACGGTCTACATGGGGGCGACCGACGTGGAGCGGCAGAAGCCCAATGTCTTCCGCATGAAGCTGCTGGGTGCCGAGGTCCGCCCCGTCACCTCCGGCGCCGGCACGCTCAAGGACGCGATGAACGAGGCGCTGCGCGACTGGGTGGCGAACGTGGGCGACACCTATTACCTGATCGGAACGGTCGCCGGCCCGCACCCCTACCCGATGATGGTGCGCGACTTCCAGTCCGTGATCGGCGAGGAGGCGAAGGCGCAGCTCCAGGCCGCGGCCGGGCGCCTGCCGGATGTCGCGGTCGCCTGCATCGGCGGCGGATCGAACGCGATGGGGCTGTTCCACCCGTTCCTCGACGACCG
>JAJYFW010000102.1 GCA_021785335.1 Pseudomonadota bacterium | reverse complement strand
GTGGCGCTCGAGGTGCCACCGGGGCTCGGCCACCTCATGAGCAGCGTCGAGGGCGTGTTCCACGTCGCCGAGCAGGGGGTGCGGCTGCCGGCGCACGACTATGCGATCCCGGTCATGAGCCTGGCCTGGTTCCTCGGCGTCACGCTCGACAACCTGCCGGCGACGGTGCCCTACCTCGCGCCGCCGGAGGAGGTGCAGGCGCGCTGGGACCGGCTGCTCGGGACCGCGCTCCCCGAGCGGCCGCGCATCGGCATCGCCTGGTCCGGCAACCCGAACTTCGCTGGCTTCGCCACCCGCTCGATCCCCTTCGCCGTCCTCAACCGCATCCGCGCGGCGCGGCCGGAGGCGAAGTTCGTGGTGCTGCAGACCCAGTATGACGAGGCGACCGAGCGAGAGATCGAGGAGGCGGACAACCTCGTGGTCGCGCGCGCAGCGATCCGCGACTTCGCGGACACGGCGGCGCTGATCAACCGGCTCGACCTCGTCATCGCCGGCGATACCTCGCTGGTGCACCTCGCCGGCGCGCTCGGCCGGCCGGCCTGGGTGCTGCTGCAGCGCGCCGCGGATTGGCGCTGGCTCGCCGGGCGCGCGGACAGCCCCTGGTACCCCTCGCTGCGCCTGTTCCGCCAGGAGCGGCACGGCGACTGGGAGGGGGTGGTGGAGGCCGCCGCGGCCGCGCTCGCGCAACACCGTTTCGAGATCTAGCAATCCACGTCAACGAAATCGTTGCGCCGGCGCGCGCCGCGCGGCAGGATCGTGGCAATGGAATCCACCAAGCCAGAGTTGTTGCGCCTGCCGAGCGGACCAGCCCCGGTCCGCTGGCGCCGCAGCCGCCAGGCACGGCGGATTTCCCTGCGCATCGACCCCGCCGACGGCGCCGTGGTCGTCACCCTGCCGATGCGCGCCGGACGCCAGGCGGCAATGGGGCTGCTGCACGACAACGCGGAGTGGATCGCCGCCCGCCTCGCCGCCCTGCCGCTGCGCCTGCCGTTCGCCGATGGGGCGCAGGTGCCGGTGGACGGGGAGATGCACCATATCCGCCACGTCCCCTCCGGCCGCGCCGGCGTGCAGCTGCGCGACCGCACCATCCATGTCTCGGGCGATGCCGATTTCCTGCCGCGCCGGGTGGCCGACTTCCTGCGCGCCGAGGCCCGCCACCGCTTCACGACGCTGGCCGTGGCCAAGGCCGGCGAGGCGGGGCTGCGGCCGCGCCGCGTCACGGTCAAGGACACGCGCACCCGCTGGGGCAGCTGCTCGGCGCGCGGCGACCTCTCCTTCTGCTGGCGGCTGGTGATGGCGCCGCCCTTCGTGCAGGACTACGTGGCGGCGCACGAGGTCGCGCATTTGCGCCACATGAACCACGGCAGCCGTTTCTGGGCTCTCGTGGCAACGATGACGCCGCACACCGAGGCGGCGATGCGCTGGCTGCGCGACGAGGGGCCGCGGCTGCTGCGCGTCGGCTGATTTCCGCCACCATGGCAGCTAAGGTTCGCGCGCCGCGATGCGGCGCGCACGACGGAGGATTCGCGATGAGCCTGCCCACCACGATGACCCATATCGGCTTCAGCGCCCCCGGCGGGCCGGAGGTCATGGAACTGGCGGAGGGGCCGGTGCCGGAGCCGAAGCCGGACGAGGTGCTGATCCGCGTGCTCGCCGCAGGGGTGAACCGCCCGGACGTGTCGCAGCGCCAGGGCTCCTACCCGCCGCCGCCTGGTGCGAGCCCGATCCTGGGCCTCGAGGTGGCGGGCGAGGTGGTCGCGGCCGGAGCCGAGGTTACGGCCTACAAGCCGGGCGATAACGTCTGCGCGCTCGTCAACGGCGGCGGCTACGCTGAGTACGCGGCCGCGCCCGAGGCACAGACGCTGCCCTGGCCCGCGGGCTACGACGCGCTGCGCGCCGCGGCCCTGCCCGAGACCTATTTCACCGTCTGGGCCAACCTGTTCATGCTCGGCCGCCTCGCCCCCGGCGAGACCGTGCTGGTGCATGGCGGCACGTCGGGCATCGGCGTCACCGCGATCCAGCTTGCCCGCGAGTTCGGCGCCCAGGTCTTCACCACCGTCGGCGGCGCCGCCAAGGCGCGCGCCGCCGAGGCGCTCGGCGCGGTCGCGATCAACTACCGCGAGGCGGATTTCCTCGAGGAGGTCCGCAAGGCGACCGGCAACAAGGGCGTCGACGTGGTGCTCGACATGGTCGGCGCGGGGTATTTCGCCCGCAACATCCGCGCGCTGGCGCTGGACGGGCGGCTGGTGATCATCGCCTTCCTGCAGGGCTCGAAGGTGGAAACGTTCGACCTCGGGCCGATCATGGTGCGCCGGCTCACCGTCTGCGGCTCGACGATGCGCCCGCGCACCACGGCACAGAAGGGCGCGATCGCCGCGGCGCTGCGCGAGCGCGTCTGGCCGGTGCTCGCCGCCGGGCGCTGCGGGCCGGTCATCCACCGCACCTTCAAGCTCGCCGAGGCCGGTGCGGCGCACGCGCTGATGGAGAGCAGCGCGCATATCGGCAAGATCATGCTGGACGTAGCGCTTTAGACCAGGGCCATCAGCGTCGCGTTGCCGCCGGCGGCGGCGGTGTTGACGCTGATGCTGCGCTCGGCGAACAGCGCCTCAAGCCGCAGCCCGCCCGACGCCGTCTGCAGCGTCACGATCGGGCCGGACCGCTCGGCGAGCGCCAGCGCCAGCTCCCGCGCGCCTGCCTCGTCGCCGTCGTAGAGCGCCGCGTCGAAGGCCGCGTGCTGCCAGTCCGAAACCGCAACGACATGGTTCGCAAGTCCCGGCGGCACCGAAGTGCCCTGCGCCACCAGCGCGCGGTTGCCGGTGGCGAGCGCCGCCGCGACCGTGAGATCGGGCCGCGCGCCGAGGCACAGCACCACGCCGCGCGGCACCAGCTCGTAGCGGTCGCGCTCGCCGACCGCGCCGCGCAGTTCCTCCGCATGGCCGAACGGGGACGTGGCGACCAGCGCCGCGGCGGCCTCGGCCGCCGGCGAGCCCGAGGCGCGCAGATGCTGGACCCATTCCGCTGCCTGCGGCGGCGGCGCTCCCTTGAGCGGCGGCGGCGCGCTCGCCAGCAGCCGGTGCAGGTAGAGCGGGCCACCGGCCTTCGGACCGGTTCCGGAAAGATTGCGCCCGCCGAACGGCTGCACGCCAACCACGGCGCCGATGAGGTCGCGGTTGATGTAGATATTGCCGGCGGCGGCGAGCGAGGTCGCGCGCGCCTCGGTCTCGGCGATGCGGGTGTGCACGCCGAAGGTGAGCGCGTAGCCGGTGGCGTTCACGCCCTCGATCAGCGCGTCGAGCCGGTCGCGGCGGAAGCGCAGCAGGTGCAGCACCGGGCCGAACACCTCGCGCTTCAGTTCCGCCATGTCGCCGATCTCGATCAGCGTCGGTGCGACGAAGGTCCCGTGGGCGCAGTCGTCCGAGAGAGGCAGCGTCTCCACCGTGTTGCCGCGGGCGCGCATCGCGGCGATGTGGCCGAGGATGCCGTCGCGCGCGCGCGGCGAGATCACCGGGCCGACATCGGTCGCGAGCCGGTCCGGGTTGCCCACGCAGAGTTCGCGCATCGCGCCGCGCAGCATCGTGAAGATGCGCTCGGCGACGTCCTCCTGCACGCATAGCACGCGCAGCGCGGAACAGCGCTGCCCCGCCGAATCGAAGGCGGAACGGATCGCGTCGGCCACCACCTGTTCGGGCAGCGCCGAGGAATCCACCACCAGCGCGTTCTGCCCGCCGGTCTCGGCGATCAGCGGAACGGGCGCCGCCTCCATCCGCCGGGCGAGGCTTTCCTGGATGTGCCGTGCCGCCTCGGTCGAGCCGGTGAACAGCACGCCCCTGGTGCGCCGGTCCGCGACCAGTGCCGCCCCCGTCGCGGTGCCGCCGGGCAGCAGTTGCAGGGCGCCCGCGGGCACGCCCGCCGCGCGCAGGACCGCGACCGCCTGGGCAGCGATCAGCGGCGTCTCCGGCGCGGGCTTCGCCAGCACCGCGTTGCCCGCCGCGAGCGCCGCCGCGACCTGGCCGGTGAAGATGGCGAGCGGGAAGTTCCACGGGCTGATGCACACCACGGCGCCGAGCGCGCGGTGCGTCGCGTTGTCGAAGCCTTCGATGCCGGCAGCGTAGTAGCGGAGGAAATCCGTCGCCTCGCGCACCTCGCCCACGGCGTTGGCGAAGGACTTGCCGGCCTCGCGCACGATGAGCGGGATCAGCGCGTGCATGCGCGCTTCCAGCAGGTCCGCGGCGCCGCGCAGGATCCCGGCGCGCCGCGCGGGCGGGGTCGCGGCCCAGGCGGGCGCGGCTGCCTCGGCAATCGCCATAGCGCGCGAAACGATTGCCTCGTCCGCCTCGACGACGGTGCCGACGGTGTCGCGGTGGTCGGCGGGGTTGAGCAGCACGCGCGGCGCGCCGGCGGCGGGGCCGTCGCCCAGCATCGGCTGCGCGTGCCACGGGCCCGCGCCGGCGCAGCTCGCGGCCAGCGCCTCCAGCACGTTCTCGTCGGCGAGGTCGAGGCCCGCGGAGTTGGCGCGTCCCGCGAGCATGTCGCGCGGCAGCGGGATCGCGGGGTGCGGCTGGCCCTGCGGCACGATCGCGGCGGCTTCCGTCACCGGGTCGGCGACCAGCTCCTCAGCCGGAACATTCGGGTCGGCGATGCGGTGCACGAAGGAGGCGTTGGCGCCGTTCTCCAGCAGCCGCCGCACCAGGTAGGCCAGCAGCGTCTCGTGCGTGCCTACCGGCGCGTAGATGCGGCAGGGCCGGTCGAGCTTCCCCGCACCCACCACCTGCTCGTAGAGCGGCTCGCCCATGCCGTGCAGGCACTGGAACTCGTAGCGGTCGCGCGGCGCGCCGTCGCCGGCCAGCGTGTGGATCGCCGCCAGCGTCATCGCGTTGTGGGTGGCGAACTGCGGGAAGACCGCATCCGGCGCCGCGAGCAGCCGGCGCGCGCAGACGAGGTAGGAGACATCCGTGTGCACCTTGCGCGTAAACACCGGATAGTCCGGCATGCCGTCGAGCTGCGCGCGCTTGACCTCGGCGTCCCAATAGGCGCCTTTCACCAGGCGCACCATCAGCCGGTGCCCGGTCGCGCGCGCCAGCGAAACGATCCAGTCGAGCACGAAGGGCGCGCGCTTCTGATACGCCTGCACGACGAAGCCGATGCCGCCCCAGCCGGCGAGCGCCTCCTCCCGGCACAGCGCCTCCAGCAGGTCGAGCGAGGGTTCCAGCCGGTCGGCTTCCTCGGCGTCGAGATTGATGCCGATGTCGTAACGGCGCGCCAGCAGTGCCAGGTCGCGCAGCACCGGATAGAGCTCCTCCAGCATGCGATGGCGCTGCGCGCGGCCGTAGCGCGGATGGAGCGCCGAGAGCTTGATGGAGATCCCGGGCCCCTCGATCGGCCCGCGGCCCTCGGCGGCGGCGCCGATGGCGTGGATCGCGGCCTCGTAGGCGTCGCGGTAGCGCCGCGCGTCCGCCGCCGTCGCCGCCGCCTCGCCCAGCATGTCGTAGGAGTGGCGGAAACCCCTCGGCTCCAGCTTGCGCGCGCGGGCCAGCGCCAGCGGAATCGTTTCGCCCATGACGAACTGCTCGCCGAGCAGGCGCATCGCGACATCAACCCCGCCGCGGATGAGCGGTTCGCCGCCGCGCGCGACCAGCCGCGCCAGCGCGCCCGACAGCCCCGTCTCGTTGGCGAGCGAGGTGAGCGAGCCGGTGACTACCAGCCCCCAGGTCGCGGCGTTGACGAACAGCGAGGGCGAGTGGCCGAGATGCGCGCGCCAGTCGCCGCCGCCGATCTTGTCGCGGATCAGCGCGTCGCGCGTCGCCGAGTCGGGGATGCGCAGGAGCGCCTCGGCGAGGCACATCAGCGCGATGCCCTCCTCGCTGGAGAGCGCGTATTCCTGCATCAGCCCCTCGACCCCGCCGCCCTGGCGCTTGCTGCGCAGGCCGGTGATCAGCCGCGAAGCGGTCGCCTGCGCCGCGGCAAGCGCGGCGGGCTCCATCCGCGCCTCGGCGAGCAGCGGCGGCAGGCACTCCGTTTCCGGCCGCCGCGTGGCATCCGTGATACGGCGGCGCAACGCGTCGCGCGGCACGCGGTCGGCGGCGAAGGCGGCGAAGGGGCTGGTCTCGGACATGCGGTCCCCCGGTGAGGCTCGGCGCAGCATGCCGCGTCCAGCGTGCCCGATGGAAGGGTGGGCGCGATGGAAGGGTGGGGGAAAGCGGGTCAGGCGGCGCGCAGGATCATGCCGAACAGGTCGCGCGGGTCGTCGGGGTCGGCCAGCATGTCAAGCTGCTCGGCGACCGGGCTGCGCAGCACCTGGTCGCGGACGTAGCGCAGCGCCGAGAAATCCTCGATCGCGAAGCCGACGGAATCGAACAGCGTGATCTCGCCGGCCGAACGCCGCCCCGGTGCGTCGCCGGCGACGACCCGCCACAACTCGTGAACCGGGTGGTCCGGCGGCAGCTGCTGGATCTCGCCCTCGATCCTCGTCTGCGGCGGGTACTCCACGAAGATGCTGGAGCGCAGCAGGATGTCGCGGTGCAGCTCGGTCTTGCCCGGGCAGTCGCCGCCGATCGCGTTGATGTGCGTACCGGCACCGACCAGGTTGTCGCTGAGGATCGTCGCGCACTGCTTGTCCGCCGTCGCGGTGGTGATGACCTCGGCGCCCTGCACCGCCGCCTCCACCGAGGCGCACGGGGTCACGTCGAAACCCAGGCGGGCGAGGTTGCCAGCGCATTTGAGCGTCGCCACCGGG
>JAJYFW010000101.1 GCA_021785335.1 Pseudomonadota bacterium | reverse complement strand
GTCGTCCGGCGGGAGATATTCCGAAATCACGTGGTTGAGCAGGAAGCCCGTGCGCGCTTCCGGCGCGTCCCGGTCGAGCGTCCACGCGCCGGAGCGCTTGCCGATCGCGTTCCACGTCCACACCGTGTCCGGGTTGAGGTTGTCCATCAGCCGTGCGCGGCAGCGCACGGACCCCTTGCGGCTCTCGACGCGCACCCAGTCCTCGTCCGCGATGCCGTGGCGCGCCGCGGTCTCGCGGTTCACGTAGAGCCGGTTCTCCGAGAGGATCTGGCGCAGCCAGGCGTTCTGCGAGCCCCAGGAATGGTACATCGCCATCGGCCGCTGCGTGATCGCGTGCAGCGGATAGCGCGTGCGGTCCACCAGCGTCTCCTCGATCGGCGTGTACCAGATCGGCAGCGGATCCATGTAGCGCGCCACACGCTCGCGCAGCCGCTCGGGCGGCTGCACTGCGCCATGTCCCTCGGCCGCGAGCCGGAATTTCTGCAGTGTCTCGCTATAGAGTTGGAGTGTGATCTTGGAGGCGTCGTCGATCAGCCCCATCGCCTTCGCGCCATCGAGATAGGCACGGTTGGAATGCTTGAAATAGAGCTGCTCGGCCGGAAGGTGGTGGCGCCAGAAGCTGCGGTTCGCCTCGTAGCGGCGCAGCTGGTCCGGGTTCGACGCACCGCGCCCGACCGCCTTTCCATCCGCGCCCCGGAACCCCGCGAGCGGGCCCACGCCCGGCTTGCGCTCATGGCGCACGATGTAGTCGGCGTAAGAGGCGTAGAGCGGCTTGCCGTCCGCGTCGACGAAATGCGGCAGCCCAAGCCTTCCCGCAAGGTCGATCAGCACGTCCTGGAACGGCCGCACATCGCGGTCCGGCGTCAGCACCGGCACGCGGATCGCGTCCGCCGGACCGTGCGCCGAGCCAATCGGCCGGTCGAGCAGCGAGATGCAATCGTAACGCTCCAGATACGTCGTGTCAGGCAGCACGTGATCGGCATAGGGCACGGTCTCGGAGAAGAACGCGTCCGAAAGGATCACGAACGGGATGCGATAGCTGCCGTCCTCGTTCTGGTCGGTCAGCATCTGCATCGCATCGCCCGGGTTCATCGCCGAGTTCCACGCAACGTTCGCCATGTAGATCATCAGCGTGTCGATCTTCTGGTGCGTCTGGGCGTGCGCCTCCCCGATCGCGAGGTGCATCAGTCCGTGCACCGCGATCGGCGCCTCCCAGGAGAACGCGCGGTCGATGCGCATCGGCTCGCCGGCTTCATCGACCAGCAGGTCCTCTGGTCCCTTTGGAAACCCGATTGGCGGCGTGGCCAGCGATCCGTCGTCCCTGCGCAGCTTGCCGCCAGGCACCGGCCCTGCCGGGATCGGCTTCGGATAGGGCGACTTGTAGCGCCAGGAGCCCGGCGTATCGACGGCACCGATGAGCATCTGCAACAGATGGATCGCCCGGCAGGTGTGAAACCCGTTGGAGTGGGCGGAAATTCCGCGCATCGCGTGAATCGCCACCGGCCGGCCAACCATCGTCTCGTGCCGTCGCCCGTTGCTGTCCGTCCAGGGCTGCTCGAGCACCACCGGCTGGTTGAAGGCGATCTCGGCGATCTCGGCGGCAATCCGCCGGATCGTCTCCGCCGGCACCCCGCAGGTCGCCGCCACCGCCTCGGGCGCGTACTCGGGCGCCAGGAACCGCTCGGCGAACAGCGCGAAAGCCGGCCGCGCCGCCCGCCCGTCGGCCAGCGTATAGCGGCCCAACAACTGCGGATTGATGCCGGCTTCCTCGGCGGGCGCCGCGGTCCCCGTCGCGCGGTCCCACGCGAGCGCCCTGCCCTCACCGTCGCGTGCGAACAGCCCGTGGTCCGCGGCCCCGGGCGCATCGATCACCAGATAATGCGCGTTGGTGTAGCGGACCAGGAACTCGAGATCGACCCTGCCGCTCTCCAGCAGGCAATGGATCAACGCGAAGACGAGCAACCCGTCGGTGCCCGGTGTGATGGCCACGAACTCGTCCGCGACGGCGGCGTAGCCGGTGCGCACCGGGTTGACGGCAACGACCTTCGCCCCGCGCTCCTTGAGCTTGCCGAGCCCGAGCTTGATCGGGTTGGAATCGTGGTCCTCGGCGATCCCGATCATCAGGAACAGCTTCGCATGGTCCCAGTCCGGCTCGCCGAACTCCCAGAACGCGCCACCCACCGAATAAAGCCCGGCCGCCGCCATGTTCACGGTGCAGAACCCGCCATGCGCCGCGAAGTTCATGGTGCCGAACATCTGCGCGAAATACCCGGTCAGCGACTGCGACTGGTCGCGCCCGGTGAAGAAGGCGAGTTGGTTCGGGTCCGTTTCGCGGATGCGGCGCAGCCGGTCGGCTACGATCGCCATCGCCTCGTCCCACTCGATCTCGGCGAACTCGCCCGCGCCCCTTGGCCCGACGCGCTTCAGCGGCTTGCGCAGCCGCGCCGGCGACAGCACGTTCATGATCCCCGCCGAGCCCTTGGCGCAGAGCACGCCGCGGTTCACGGGATGGTCGCGGTTTCCCTCGATGTAGCGGAGCCTGCCGTCCTTCAAGTGGACTTTGATGCCGCAACGGCAGGCGCACATGTAGCAGGTCGTATAGGCGACCTGGTCGCCGACGGCCTGGGAATACTCGATGTGATCGCGCGGCATCCGAGCCTCGTGGTCGGGGAGCCCATAGATGCGGACGGCATTGATCGGGTCCAGCCGTATTTCGCGCTCATTATCATATGCGCAGACGATGATTCCGGTACAGCAACAACATCCGGAGTTCGGCCTGAAGCGCCGTTCTTGCGCCGCGCCCGCTCCCGGCCCATCTCAGTGGCGGAGGAACCGCCATGAACCTGAACCAGGTCACGCTCCCCGCGACCGACGTCACCCGGTCCGCCGCGTTCTACCGCAGCCTCGGCTTCACCCAGATCGTCGCCAACCTGCCTTCCTACGTCCGCTTCGAATGCCCGGACGGTGGCGCCACCTTCTCGCTCCACCAGGTCGATGCGGTCGCTGCCGGTTCGGACTTCGTCGTCTATTTCGAATGCGCGGAGCTGGACGCCACCTGCGCCGCCCTCGCCGCGCGCGGCATCCGTTTCGATTCCATGCCGGCAGACCAGCGCTGGCTTTGGCGCGAGGCCCGCCTGCGCGACCCCGACGGCAACGTCATCTGCCTCTATCACGCAGGCCGCAACCGCCGCTTCCCACCCTGGCGCCTGGAGCCCGGAGCCGCGGCGGGCCAGAGCGCCGTTCCCTGAGCCTCCGCGGCCTCAAAGCCGTAGCGCCGGCACCGCCATCCACCGCCCCTCGGCCACGCTGCGATACGCGAGGTCCGCAAGCTGCACCGCCTTCGCCCCCTCGACCAGGTCCGGCACATAGGGTGCATCCTCCGCGACATGGCGCAGGAACGCCTCCCAGCAACGCCGGAACGGGCTGCCCGCCTGTGGCGCCTCCGCCACCTCCCGCCACTGCGCGGCGAAATCCATCGTCGCGCGCTGCCCGCCGCCGAAGAACGCATCGGGCGTCTCCTCGGCCGCCTGCGTGAAGCAGCGATACCGCCCAGCCACCGCGGAGCCGTCCGTGCCGTCGATCTGCACCACCATCGTGTCATCGCGCCGGATGCGCGTGGCCCAGGAGTTGGTGATCACGCCGACGCCACCATTCTCCAGCCGTAACAAGGCGTGCGACGTGTCCTCCACGTCCACCCGGTAGCGCCGCCCCTGCTCGTCCACCCGCTCCGGGATCGCGGTCGCCATCAGCGCGCAAACCCCGGTGATCGGGGCCGCCAACCGGTCCACCATGTAGCGCCAGTGCGCCATCATATCGAGCGCGAGCCCGCCGCCCTCGTCTTTCCTGTAGTTCCAGCTTGGTCGTTGACCCGGCCGCGACGTGCCGTCGAAGATCCACGATCCGGCGTCGATGCGGATCGACAGGATCCGCCCGAAGAACCCCGCCTCCTTCACCATCAGCAACTTGGCGAAACCGGGTAGGAACAGCTTGTCCTGGATCACCCCGTGCTTCACTCCCGCGCTCCGCGCCGCTCGCGCCAGCGCCATCGCCTCATCCACCGTGGGCGCCGTCGGCTTCTCAATATGGATGTGCTTGCCCGCCGCGATCGCCCGGCGCACCCGCTCCGGCCGGCCTGCGGTGTTGGCGCAATCCATGAAGACCGCTGCCGGCCCCGCCAGCGCCTCGTCGAGGCTCGTGGTCCACCGCAAACGCCCATGCGCCGCGGCCAGCGCGCGCAGCTTCCCGGCATCGCGCCCCACCAGCACCGGCTCGGGAATCAACCGGTCGCCATCGCGCAACACGAGCCCGCCCTCGGCCGCGATCGCCGCCAGGTTCGCCAGGTGCTGCGTCGTGCCCATCCGCCCCGTGGCGCCGTTGATGATCACGCCCATGCGCCGGTCCGCCATGCCGATCCTCCCCCGTGCGTCACTACGCCTCGCCATGCCGGGCACCGCCCGCCATGGCCGACATCGCGCAGCATGGTCCCGTCGCGCGGGATCGTCTATTCTCCGCGCCGGTTGCCGCTCACTCGCAGTGCTGGAGCCGAGCCATGAAACGTCTGCTGCCCGCCGCTCTCGTCCTCGCTCTTCCCGGCCTCGCGCTCGCCGCGCCGCCCGCGGCGCTGCCCGCCACGCCGACCACCCCCGCCTCGCCGGTGGTGTCCGCCTTCGTCAATGCCCGGCTGCGCGAGCCCGTCGTCAACGGCGACACCAACGCCGCCCGCGCCGCCATGCTCGCCGACGCGGAGAAGCTCTGCGCCGGTGTGCAAACCTCGCTCGGCCTTGCCTGCGCGGTGAACAACATCCAGTTCAACACCGGCCCGATGGGCGGTCCCTACGCCATGCCGTCCGCACCGGGTCCGTTCCTCTACGGCAACGTCAACCTGCAGCTCCGGCCGCCGCGCCCGTAACCAGGAAGCCACGAACCTCCATCAGCCGGCAGGCTCGATCGCCTCCACCAGCGCCCCCACGTTGCCCGCATCCACAGGCCAGCGCGTCGCCGTCACACGCTTGCCGCTGACCCCGTCCGCAGCCGCGGAAACGAGCCACAACAGCGGGGCCACGACGATCGCGGGGTCGAGCAGCTTCGCCCGAACCTCTCCCGCCACGCCATCGGGGATCATGCCGGTCGCCGTGGCCCCGCCCGGCAGCAGCGCATTCACCGTCACCCCCGTCCCCGCCAGGTCCTGCGCCCAGATCGCGGTCTCGGACTCCAGCGCCGCCTTCGACGGGCCGTAGGGCGAAAACCCGCGCCGGCGCATCGTCTCCCGGTTCATCGAGACGTTCACGATCCGCCCCCACCCCGCCTTCAGCATCCACGGGACGGCATGGCGCGCCATCAGGAACGGCCCGTTGACGTTGGTGTCGATCACCAGCCGCCACGTGTCCGCCTCCACTTCCCAGAACCGTGTCGGTTCCGTCATGAAATCCCGGCTGACATACTTCATGCCGCGTCCGGCATTGTTGACCAGGATGTCGAGCCGCCCGAACCCGTCCAGCGCCGCCGCCACCACGCTTCGGCAATCGTCCTCGCGCGTCACGTCGGCGAGCATCGGCACCACCTGCCCCGCGCCCTCCATCCGCTCCGCCTGCGCGAGCAGCGCGTCGAGTTCGGCATCCTCGCGCGCGGCTGTCGTCACCACATGGATGCCCGCGCCTGCCAGCCCCAGCACCATGGCCCGCCCCAGCCCGCGCCCGCCACCGGTGACGATCGCGACACGGCTGGAATTCTCAGGATCGACCATCGTTCCCCGCCCCCTGCTTCTTCTGGCGCG
The DNA here is from genome assembly GCA_021785335.1 of Pseudomonadota bacterium. The sequence continues at coordinate 976 of JAJYFW010000101.1, read as the reverse complement.
CGATCCTAACCCGGCGCGCGCGCCACCAGGTCGATCAGCGCGGACATCCCGGAATGCCCGCTGCCTTCCTCGATTTCCGCGTCATAGACCTCGAGCAACTCGATCGTCATGCCCGCGAACGCCTCGCGCAGCATCCCCTCGGTATAGAGGTTCTCTGCCACCTTGGGCCCACCCGTTCCGTAAGCGATCTGGTCTGGCCGGTAGCCCTCCAGCAGCAGCAGTCCGCCCGGCTTCAGCGCGCGGCGCATCCCCGCGAAGATCCGCTCGCGCAGCCCCGGTCCCGCGAACTGGATGAAGATGCCCACGACCGCATCGAAAGCCTGCTCCGGCCAGGTCCAGGTCGCGAGATCGGCGAGCACGAAGTCCAGCGCGACGCCCCGCTTCGCCGCGAGCCGCCTGGCCTTCTCCTGCCCCACAGGCGAGCCTTCGACCGCGGTTACCCGGATCCCCTGCTCCGCGAGCCACACCCCGTTGCGCCCTTCGCCGTCAGCCACCGACAGCGCCGTCGTGCAGCCCGCCAGCCGCTCCTTCTGCCGCGCGAGGAACGCGTTGGGCCGCTCGCCGAACACGTATTCATCCTGCGCGAAGCGCTTGTTCCACCGCTCGATACCCGTATCGCTCATCTGCCCGTCCCCTTCGGCTTGCCGCATCCTAGCGCCGCGGCGACGCCGCCGACGAGGCCCGCGGCCGGGTTCTCGTTGCCCGAAGTTCGTGGGCATGCCACGCTGCATCCGCCGCGGCCGTCGCGACGCGGCACCGCCAAAGATGAATTTTCCGCAACCAGCATCAGGGAGGTTTCCGTGCGCTCGCTTTACCGCCTTCCGCTCGCCGCCGCTTTTCTCGCCGGCCTCGCCCCGCTCGCCTTCGCCGCGGCCCCCGCGAATGTCGGGAACACCGCCATCGGCAAGGTGCTCGTCAACGCCAAGGGCATGACGCTGTACGAGTTCGCCAAGGACGCCGGCGGCAAGTCCGCCTG
>JAJYFW010000100.1 GCA_021785335.1 Pseudomonadota bacterium | reverse complement strand
GGAGATGTACATCTTGCCGTCGCTCTTGAGCACGCCGCGCTCGCGCGCCAGCGCCGTGAAGCGCTTCGCCAGGCCCGCGTCCGCGTCCAGCGTCTCGCGGTAATTGTCCACGCTGGCGCGGGTGGTGAACAGGGCGTCGAACATCACCGCCTCGCCCTTGATCACCGCCGGGATGCCGGCATCGCGCAGGCTCCGCTCCAGCCCCGCGCGGATGGCGTTGCCGGTCGCGTGCAGCTTCTCGTAGACGCCGGGCCGCTTCAGCACCGCGAGCGTGGCCAGCCCCGCGATTGCCGCGACCGGGTTGCCGGAAAGCGTGCCGATCACCGGCATGAACCCCTCCGGCCCCACCTTCGCGCGGTCGAAATGCGCCATGATATCCGCCCGCCCCGCGACGGCGGAGAGCGGATAGCCGCCGCCGATGACCTTGCCCAGCGTGCAGATGTCCGGAACGACATCGTAATATCGCTGCGCGCCGCCCCAGGCCAGCCGGAACCCCGTCACCACCTCGTCGAAGATCAGCGGGATCTCGTATTCGGCGGTGATGTCGCGCAGCCCGCGCAGGAAGCCCGGCAGCGGCGTCAGCAGCCGCTGCAACGGCTCCACGATCACGCCGGCGAGCTCGTCCCTGTGCGCGTGGATCAGCTGGCGCGCCGCCTCCAGGTCGTTGAACGGGGCGACCAGCATCTCGCCGCGCACGCTCTCCGGGATGCCCGCGGAATCCGCCACCGGCTGGGCGGAGTTGCCGGCGCGCGCCGGCCACAGGCTCATCAGCGCGTAGTCGCTCATGCCGTGGTAGCCGCCCTCGAACTTCAGGATCTTGGGCCGCTTGCGGTGCGCGCGGGCGAGCCGCATCGCCAGCGCGTCCGCCTCCGTGCCGGAGGAGGCGAAGCGCACCTGCTCCGCGCACGGCACCGCCTCCACGATCTCGGCCGCGAGCGCGATGCCGTGCTCGTTGTTGACGAAGAACGTCGAGCCGCGCGCAAGCTGCTGCGCCACCGCGGCGTTCACCTCCGGGTGCGCGTGGCCGAGCAGCATCGGTCCGGAGCCGAGCAGGTAGTCCACGTACTCGTTGCCGCTCACGTCCCAGACGCGCCCGCCGCGCCCCTCGCGGATGATGATCTCGCTCGCCATGTTGCCGAAATTGCCGCCCGGCAGCACGCGGCGCGCGGTTTCGACCAGGCGTTGCTCCTCGCTCGTGATCTTCATGGCGTCCCCTCCAGGCGTGACGGCGGCAGCGTTCACGCAAAGCGCCGCCGGGTCAATCGATGCGCGATGCCTCAGGCGTCCGGCGGCACGCTGCCCGGCCTGGGATCGAGCGGAAAGCTGCCCGCCCACGGCGCGATCCGCTCGAACACCGCGCCCGCCGCCAGCAGCGCCGCCTCGCCGCGCGGCGGCGCGATCAGCTGCAGCCCCACCGGCCGCCCGTGCCGGTCCAGCCCGCAGGGAACCGAGAGCGCCGGGCAGGACGTGAGCGTGATCGCCGAGGTCAGCAGCGAGCCCGCGATGTAGCTGTCGAGCTTCCTGCCATCCACGATCGTGCGCGCGCGCTGCGTCACGTCCCACGCCGGCGTCGGCGCGCCGGGCGTCGCCAGCAGGTCGTAGGTCTCGAAGAAGGCGAGGAAGCGCCGGTACAGCGCCGCCCGCTCCCGCTCCGCCCAGGCGAGGCGGGAGGGCGTCTGCGCCAGCGCCAGTTCCGTGTTCCAGATGATGTCGGGCTTGAGCTTGTCCCGGTGCGCCTGGAGCTGGAGTTCCCGGTCCACCAGGAAATGCTGCGAGCGCAGGGCGAGGAACACCTCCGCCGCCGGGCCGAGGTCGGGGTGCGCCTCCTCCACGATCGTGCCCGCCTCGGCGAAGCGCAGCACGGCCTTCGCGCACAGCTCCCGCGTCTCCCGCTCCACCGGCACCGCGCCGCCATAGTCCGCGGTGAAGGCGATGCGCGCGGGCGGCCTCGGCGAGCGCGCGGCGGCGGAGAACGGTATCGCCGGTGCCTCGAAGCTCATCGGGTCGCGCCTGTCGTGCCCGGCCATGGTGTCGAGGAACAGCGCGATGTCCGCCACGGTGCGCGCCATCGGCCCCTGCACGGAGAGCGGCGAGAACAGGTTGGCGGGTGTGCCCCGCGTCACGCGCCCCGGCGAGGGCCGCAGCCCCACCACGCCGGTCAGCGTCGCCGGCCCGCGCAGCGAGCCGCCATGGTCGGAGCCGTGCGCGAGCCAGGCCTCGCCCGTCGCCAGCGCCACCGCGGCACCGCCGGATGAGCCGCCGCAGGTGAGCGACGTGTTCCACGGGTTGAGCGTGCGGCCGAACACCTCGTTGAACGTGTTGCCCCCGGCGCCGAACTCCGGCGTGTTGGACTTGCCGATCACGATCCCGCCCAGCGCCTCGATCCGTTCCACCAGCGGATGGGACTTGTCGGGCACATGCTCGGCGAAAAGCGGCGAGCCGTACGTGGTCCGCACCCCCGCGACATCCACGAGGTCCTTGATCACCACCGGCAGCCCGTGCAGCGCGCCGGGATGCTCCGCCGTCGCGGGCAGGCGGCGCGCCCGCTCCCGCGCGCGGTCCAGGCACAGCGTCGGCAGCGCGTTCACCGCCGGCTCCACCACGGCGATGCGTGCCGCGGCGGCCTCGATGAGTTCGAGCGGCGAGACCTCGCGCGCCCTGAGCGCGGCCACCGCCTCGGTCGCGGTCAGGCGGATCAGCGTGTCGCTCATCGTCCCTCTCCCAGGCTGCGCGGCGAGGCTGGACAATCGCGCCGCAAGCCGCAAGCCGCGTCGCGCGGGTTGACCGCCCCGCCGCCGCCGCACAGGCTGATGCAAGCACGACGGAGCACCGCGCCATGCCCCACATCCGCGAAGGCCGCATGACGTTCAAGGGCGGCGAGACCTGGTATCGCATCACCGGCGACCTCGGCGCCGCGCGCCCGCCGCTGCTGTGCCTGCATGGCGGGCCGGGCGCGCAGTCGGACTACCTCCACCCGTTCGACGCGCTGGCTTCCGGCGGGCGCGCCGTAATCCAGTACGACCAGTTCGGCTGCGGCCGCTCCACCCACCGGGCGGAGGCGCCGGCGGATTTCTGGTCGGTGCGGCTTTTCGTGGAGGAGCTGGACGCGCTCATCGAGCACCTGGGCATCGGCGGCGCCTACCACGTGCTCGGCCAGTCCTGGGGCGGCATGCTGGGCGCGGAGCACGCGGTGCGGCGCCCCACTGGGCTGCGCGGCCTCGTCATCGCCAACTCGCCCGCCAACATGCGCACCTGGGTCGCCGAGGCCAACCGCCTGCGCGCCGGCCTGCCGCCGCACGTGCAGGCGACGCTGCTGCGCCACGAGGCGGCCGGCACCACGGCGGACGCGGAATACGAGGCGGCGGTCAACGTGTTCTACGAGCGCCATCTCTGCCGCGTCGTGCCGTTTCCGCAACCATTGCGCGACAGCTTCGCCGGCATGGCCGCCGACCCCACCGTCTACCACACGATGAACGGACCCAGCGAGTTCCACGTCGTCGGCCACATCCGGGACTGGAGCATCGAGGACCGGCTCGCCGCCGTCGCCGCGCGCACGCTCGTGCTCTCCGGCCAGCACGACGAGGCGACGGAGGCCTGCGTCGCGCCCTATGCCGAGCGCATCCCGGGCGCGGAATGGGTCATCATCGGCGGCGCCAGCCACTGCGCGCACCTGGAAAAGCCGGACCTGGTGATGTCCATCGTCGCGGCCTTCCTCGCCCGCGCGGACTGAGGGGCCTTCACACGCCGGCCGCGTACCCGTCGCGCTGCGGGTCCGCGCCGCCCTCCAGCACGCCGTCCCAGCCCGTGATGCCGTGCAGCGCCGCGAACGGGTAGGAATGCGCCGAGCGGTTCACCGTGTAGCCCGCCTCGACGAGCGCCGCCTCCGCCGCGCGCGGGATGCGGTTGCTGATGTCGATCGCGTTGGTGGTGGCGGAGAAGCGCGGCGCCATCACCGCGTCCTGGATGCCCATGCCCCAGTCGAGCAGGTTGAGCAGCCCCTGCAGCACCGCGACGCCGATCCACGCGCCCCCCGGCGCGCCGATCGAGACCGCCGGCGCCCCGTCCTCGAACACCAGCGTCGGCGACATGCTGGAAAACCGCCGCGAGCCGGGCCCGATGGAGTTGGGCCGCCCCGGCCGCGGGTCGTACCAGTTCATCGCGCCGTTGAGCATGAAGCCGGTGCCAGGCGGGATCGCGCCCGAGGGCAGGCCAAGCGTGTGCGTGAGCGAGACGACGAGCCCGTCCGCGTCCCAGCAGCAGACCTGCGTGGTGTCCTTGCTGTCGCCGGTGACGCGGTCGAGCGAGGCCTTCTCGCCGCGCGCGATGGCGGTGGCGCACTCGTCGGCATAGGCATCGGAGAGCAGCCGCCCGACCGGCGCCGGCGCGCGGTCCGGGTCGCCGACATGCCGCTCCTTGTCCCGCCCCGCGATCTTCATCGCCTCCGCCACCGTGCGTATGTAGCCGGGGCTGTTGTGGCCCATGGCGACGAGGTCGAAGCGCTCCAGGATGCGCAGCATCTCCAGCACCACGATGCCGCCCGCCGCCGGCGCCGGTGCCGCGATCGTGCGGCCGCGATAGGTGATGGCGAGCGGCGCGCCCCGGCGGATGCGGAACCCAGCGAGGTCCTCCATCGACAGCAGTCCGCCATGCCGCTGCATGTCGTCCACGATGAGATGGGCAAGCTCGCCGCTGTAGAACTCCTCCACGCCCTTGCGCGCGAGCAGCTCCAGCGTCGCGGCGAGGTTCGGGTTCCTCACCATCCGCCCCATTGCCTTGGGCGCGTCGGCGTCCATGTAGAGCTCGCGCCCCTCCGCGCTGTAGGCGAGCTTGTCGGCCATCCGCGCCCGCCCGTAGGGCCGGTCGTCGGAGGCGAACATCGCCGCCACGTGCGGGCGCACCGCCCAGCCCTCTCGCGCGCGGCGGATCGCGGGCGCGAACAGATCCGCCCAGGGCAGCCGCCCGTGGTCCGCATGCGCCGCCTCGAACACGCGCAGGATGCCGGGCGTCGTCACCGCGCCGTGGCCGGTCTCGTTGACGGCGCCGCGCAGGACATAGCCATAGCCGTCCTTGCACTCGCCTTCGAAGATCGCCTCCCACATCGTGGGCGTCGCCGCGGCGGGCACGGTGGAGAGCCCGTCGATCACCTCGCTGCGGCCGGTGCGCGTGTCGTGCACGTGCAGCACGCCGAGCCCCGCGACGCCGCACATCAGCGGGTCCACCACGCCCTGCATCAGCGCGCAGGCGATGGTGGCATCGATCGCCGAGCCGCCGGCCGCCAGCACCGCCGCGCCAGCCTCCACGGCGTCCGGCTGCGGTGCCACGATCATGGCGCGGTGGCGGGGGCGGCGGTCCTGCGGGCGGCGCGGTTTCACGAAGGAATCTCCTGGGTGGCGAGCGGCGGGAACTGTCGGAGAGGCGCGGCGCGGTGGCAAGGGCGCGCCGCCCCGTCCGGACGCGGCGATGGTTGCGTTATTCAGACCATCGGTCCATCATCCAAGCCAAGCGCCGCCCGCCCCCGTCGTGGCGCGGGTGGGATATAAGCAAGACAGAGGGGGAGGAACCATCCATGCGACTGCGAACCTGGCTATCACTCTTTGCCGCGGCCGGGCTGGCCGGCGGGCTGGCGGCCACGCTGGGGGGCGGCGTCGCGCAGGCCGGGCCGGCCTATCCGGACCACCCGATCCACTACGTGCTGCACGTCTCCCCCGGCGGCGCCACCGACGTGATGGCGCGCAAGCTCGGCAGCGTGCTGCAGAAGGAACTCAAGATCCCCATCGTGATCGAGAACCGCCCCGGCGGGCGCGGGGCGGCGGAGATGGCGATCATCACCCACTCGAAGCCGGACGGCTACACGATCGGCTCCGCCACCAGCACGCATCTCGCGGAATTCCACCAGACGTTACGCCAGTATAACATCCACAGCGTGACCTGGGTGGCGCGCCTGGTGACGGACCCCTACCTCTTCGTCGTCCCCGCCAGCAGCAACATCCATTCGATGAAGGACCTCGCCGCCGCCATCAAGGCGGATGCGGGCAAGATGGTGGTGGCCGGCTTCGTCAAGGGCTCCGGGGCCAACATCGCCTGGGAGATGTTCATGTCGGCGGCCGGGCTGCCGGCGTCGGACGTGAACTGGGTGCCCTACAACAGCGTCGGCGGCGGCGTCACCGCGGTGCTCGGCGGCCACGGCGCGGCGACCGTCGCCTATTACGGCCTGGTGAAGGACCAGGTCGCGGCCGGGCATCTGCGCGTCATCGGCGTCATCGCGCCGAAGCGCCTGGCCGACCTGCCCAACGTGCCCACGGTGGAGGAGCAGGGCTACGACGTGCCCACCTTCTGGAACCAGTGGCGCGGCATCATCGCGCCGGCGAACATGCCGCCCGCGATCCTCGCGGCACTCGACGCCGACATCAAGAAGGCGATGGAGAGCCCGGACATGCAGGCCTACGTGAAGAACAACTCGCTGCAGTACGACTACGCGGGCTCGGCGACGTTCGACACCTTCATCCAGCAGCAGGACAAGGTGACGCTCGTCTGGCTGAAGAAGCTGGGCTTCGTGAAGTAGCCATCGAAGCAGCCATCGAAGCAGCCATATGGCGCGATGACTGGCGATCCTTCGCGGGGGGCGGGGGAGGCGGAGGTAACGGCCTCCGTCCATGGAGGCAGGGAGGCATTTCGCCTCCCTGCCTTCGTGCTTGACGCCGGTATCGGCGCTGTGATGCTGGCGATCGGGCTATGGTTCTGGTTTGGCGCCGGCTGGATCCAGTCCCGGTCGCGCGGCCTGATGAGCCCGATCGCGTTCCCCAGGGCGATCTCGG
>JAJYFW010000099.1 GCA_021785335.1 Pseudomonadota bacterium | reverse complement strand
GCCTGCCTGCGCATCAACCCCGGCAACATCGGCTCGCCGGAGCGCGTCAAGGAGGTCATCAAGGCCGCCCGCGACCATGGCTGCTCCATGCGCATCGGCGTCAACGCCGGCTCGCTGGAGAAGCACCTGCTCGAGAAATACGGCGAGCCGAACCCGGACGCGCTGGTGGAATCCGCGCTGGAACACGCGAAAATCCTGCAGGACCACGACTTCCACGAGTTCAAGATCAGCGTGAAGGCCTCCGACGTCTTCCTCGCCGTCGCCGCCTACCAGCAGCTCGCCGAGGTCTGCGACCACCCGCTGCATATCGGCATCACCGAGGCCGGCGGCCGGCGCACCGGCACCGTGAAGAGCGCGATCGGGCTCGGCAACCTGCTCTGGGCCGGCATCGGCGACACGCTGCGCGTCTCCCTCTCCGCCGAGCCGGAGGAGGAGGTGCTGGTCGGCTGGGAGCTGCTGAAGTCGCTCGGCCTGCGCCACCGCGGCGTGCGGATCATCTCCTGCCCCTCCTGCGCCCGGCAGGGCTTCAATGTCATCGACACGGTGCAGAAGCTGGAGGAGCGGCTCGCCCACATCGAGACGCCGCTGACGCTCTCCATCATCGGCTGCGTGGTGAACGGCCCGGGCGAGGCGCTGATGACCGACCTCGGCGTCACCGGCGGCGGCGCCGGGCGGCACATGGTCTACTCGGCCGGGAAGACGGACCACACCATCGCCGCCGGGGATATGATCGAGCACATCGTGGAACTGGTCGAGAAGCGCGCCGCCGAGCTGGCCGCGCCGGCCAAGGCAGCAGCAGAATAATGCGGGCCCGGCCTGCGCCCGGCAGGGGAGCGTTCTCCCCTGAACCCCGGTCATGAGCGCGCTGCAGCCGGCGCGGGGAACGCGCGACCTCATCGGCGACGAGGCCCGCCGCCATTTCCACGTGATCGAGACCGCGCGGCGCATCGCCGCCGTGTGGGGCTTCGACGAGTGGGCGACGCCGGTCTTCGAGGACACCCGCGTCTTCGCCCGCGGCCTCGGCGACACGTCCGACGTGGTGATGAAGGAAATGTACACCTTCGCCGACCGCGGCGGCGACAGCATCACCCTGCGTCCGGAGGCGACAGCCGGCATCTGCCGCGCCCTGGTCTCCAACGGCCTGACGCAGACGCTGCCGCAGAAGGTCTTCTACACCGGCCCGATGTTCCGCTACGAGCGGCCGCAGAAGGGCCGCTACCGCCAGTTCCACCAGATCGACGTCGAGGTGCTGGGCAGTGCCGAGCCGCTCGCGGACGCCGAGGTCATCGCCTGCGGCTGGACGATCCTGCAGGCGCTGGGCGTGGCGAAGGACGTGACGCTGGAGCTCAACACGCTGGGCGACAAGGCCTCGCGCGACGCCTACCGCGCGGCACTCGTCGACTATTTCACCGCGCACAGGGACAGGCTCAGCGAGGACAGCCTGACGCGGCTGGAACGCAACCCCCTGCGCATCCTGGATTCCAAGGACGAGGGCGACCGGCGCGTCGTCGCAGGCGCCCCGGTGATCGACCCCTACCTCACGCCGGAGGCCGCGCGCTTCTACGACGGCGTGCGCCGCCACCTCGCGCATTTCTCCATCCCCTTCGTCGAGAACCGCCGCATCGTGCGCGGGCTCGACTACTACAGCCACACCGCCTTCGAGTTCGTGACCTCCGCCCTCGGCGCGCAGGGCACGGTGATGGGCGGCGGCCGCTATGACGGCCTGGTCGAGGAAATGGGCGGCCCGCACACGCCCTGCATCGGCTGGGCCGCGGGCGTCGAGCGCCTGGCCATGCTGCTCGGCTCGCCGCCTGCCCCGCCCGCGCCCGTCGCCATCATTCCGGTCGGCGAGGCGGCGGAGGCCGCGGCGATCGGCGTGCTGCGCGCGCTGCGCGAGGCCGGCATCCGGGCGGAAGCGGAGTATCGCGGCAACCTCAAGCGCCGCATGGAGCGCGCCAACCGCGCCGGCGCGCGCGCCGCGATCATCCTCGGCGAGGACGAGATCGCCCGCGGTGTCGCCCAGCTCAAGGACCTCGCCAGCGGCACGCAGTCCGAGGTGAAGCTCGCGGAGCTGGCGGCTAAACTCGCCTGATGGACGCCCACCGCCTCGACCGCATCGCGCTCCGCGCCGAGGAACTGCGCGCGGAACTCGCCGCCGGCGCGCTCTCCGGCGAGGCCTACGTGCGCGCCACCCGCGAGCTCTCCTCGCTCGAACCGGTGGTGGAGCAGATCGCCGCGCTGCGCCGCGCCGAGGCCGAGGCGCGTGAGGCCGAGGCGGCGCTGGCCGACCCCGAGCTGAAGCCGCTCGCCGAGGAGGAACTGCTCCGCCTCAAGGCTGAACTGCCGGCGCTCGAGCTCGCCGTCCGCCGCGCCCTGCTGCCGCGCGACGAGGCCGACGAGCGGGCCGCGATCCTGGAGATCCGCCCCGCCGCCGGCGGCGACGAGGCCGGGCTGTTCGCGGGCCAGCTCTTCGGCGCCTACCAGAAATACGCGGGCCTGCGCGGCTGGCGCTTCGAGGTGCTGGAATACGACGCGACCGAGGTCGGCGGCGTGAAGGGCGCGATCGGCGAGATCACCGGCGCCGGCGTCTTCGCCCGCCTCAAATTCGAAAGCGGCGTGCACCGCGTCCAGCGCGTGCCGGCGACCGAGAGCCAGGGCCGCATCCACACCTCCACCGTCACCGTCGCGGTGCTGCCGGAGGCCGAGGAAGTGGACGTGGACGTCAACGAGGCGGACCTGCGCATCGACGTCTACCGCGCCTCGGGCGCCGGCGGGCAGCACGTCAACAAGACGGAATCCGCTGTCCGCATCACGCATCTTCCCACCGGCATCGTGGTCGCGATGCAGGAGGAGAAGAGCCAGCACAAGAACCGCGCCAAGGCGATGAAGATCCTGCGCGCGCGCCTCTACGAGGCACAGCGGGCGTCGAGCCAGGCCGCCCGCGCCGCGGACCGGCGCTCGCAGGTCGGCACCGGCGACCGCAGCGAGCGCATCCGCACCTACAACTTCCCGCAGGGCCGCGTCACCGACCATCGCATCGGGCTCACGCTGCACCAGATCGAGCGCGTCATGGCCGGCGAGCTCGACCCGGTCATCGACGCGCTGATCGCCGAGGACGAGGCGGCGAAACTCGCCGCGGAAGCGTGAATTTCGCGGAGGCCGCGAGGCGTCTTGCCGATGCCGGCATCGAGGACGCGGCGCGCGAGGCGAGGCACCTGCTGGCGGTGGCGCTCGGCATCCCGCTCCGTTCGCTGACCACGACTGACGTGCCGCCAGGCGCCGCCTCCCGCTTCGCCGCCCTCGTCGCCCGCCGCGCCGCGCGCGAGCCGATGGCCTACATCGCCGGCCATGTTGGCTTCTGGACGCTCGATCTCGAGGTCTCGCCCGCGACCCTGATCCCGCGCGCCGACAGCGAGACCCTCATCGAGGCGGCGAAGGCCCATGCGCGCGACGTCCGCCGCATCCTCGACCTCGGCACCGGCACCGGCGCGCTGCTGCTGGCGGCGCTGGCGGAGTTCCCGGACGCGTTCGGCATCGGCGTCGATCTTGTCCCGGAGGCGGCGGCGCTCGCCGCCCGCAACGCGCGCCGCAACAATCTCGCCGACCGCAGCGCCTTCCTTGCCGGCCACTGGGACACGGCGCTGGCCGGGCGCTTCGATCTCGTCCTGGTCAACCCGCCCTACATCGCTGAGGCGGACATCCCCACGCTGATGCCGGAGGTGCGCGGGCACGAGCCGCTCTCGGCACTCGCCGCCGGCGCGGACGGGCTCGACGCCTACCGCCTGCTGCTCCCCCGGCTGCCCGCGCTGCTGGCGCCCCGTTTCGGAGCCGGGAGCGGCATCGCGGTGCTCGAAATCGGCAGGGGCCAGGGCGCCGATATCGCCACCCTGGCCCCGCCCGAACTCAGCCTGGTCGAGATCCGCAACGACCTCGCGGGGATTCCCCGCGCGGTCGTCCTCGCGTCCCGCTGAGGCGCCTCAGGCCCGGTTGCGGCGCGTGCGCGCCACGCCCGCCAACCCCAGCATCCCCACGGCCAGCGTCGCGATGGAAGCCGGCTCCGGCACCCCCTGCGTCACCGGCGCCTGGTTCACCGTGACGCTGTAGGAACCCAGGTTGTCGCCGTAGCAACTCGGAGAGCCAGTGTAGCTGCAGCCGTCAGCGAGCCCCAGATAAAGCGTCGTCGCACCGCTCGGCACATTGAATTGCTGCGTGCTGCCGGTGCCGTCCCCCGGCCCGGTCAGGCCGTCACCGATGAAGAACACCTGGTCGAGCAACGGCGAAAGCGAGGTGAAGGATGTGCCCAGGCTCCCCGAGCTGAAGTCCAGCGTCGTGGGTGCCGCGCCGCTCGGAGTGCCTGCAACGAACACACCAACCAATGCCCCCGCGCCCGATGTCGTGATTCCCGAGAGGCTGCCATAGCCGGTGCCGGTGAAGTTGCTGGCCGCCCCGACGCCGTCGGGATTATTGTAGTTGTCTCCGCTATTGTGATTGATCGTGATGCATCCCTCAGTCGACGCGCAGCCGCTCGTGATGGAGCCCGACACGCCGGTAAAGGTGAGCGATGTTGTCGCCGCGTTCAGCAAGACGCTCACGGGATCGGTCGCGCCACTTCCGGAGTTCGCGGCACCGTATACCGAGTCGGTCGCATTGACCGTCAGCGGTGAGGCGTTTGCCTGCGCCGCCACCAGCATGAGTATCCCCGCCAAGCCAGCAAGCCGTATCGTTCGCATGATGTTGCCTCAAAAAATAGGTGAACTGTGCATTTCATGAATGTCATTCCGCACTCGTCAAGGCCTGCACGTCAGGAGTTTCGCCTTCCGAAATGGAATCCGACCGCCTGTGGGACTTTTGCAAAATCCCGTTTGCCAGACGCGCCCGCACCCGCTAGGAACGTCGCGGCGCCGTGTGGACGGCGCCGGACGCGGCCGCTTCGGCCGCGCGTCCAAGGGTCGCCACCCCCCATCGCAGGCGCGAGCAGGGCGGCACCGGAAATCGCGGCGAGCGGACGAAAGGCCAGCTAGGGAAGCCATGAACATGAAACGCATGCGCGGGCGCAACCACCGCCAGGGCGGGGGCGGAAGCGGCATTCGCCATCACGCCACCGGCAACATCCCGCTCAACCGCAACCACGTCTTTGACTCCTCCGGCCCGGACCTGCGCATCCGCGGCACCGCGCAGCAGTTGTTCGAGAAGTATCTCCAGCTCGGTCGCGACGCGACCGGCTCCGGGGACCGCGTGATGGCGGAAAGCTACTTCCAGCACGCCGAGCACTATTTCCGCATCCTCAACGCCATCAACGCCCAGCAGCAGCAGCAACAGCAGCAGCAGGGCATGCAGCCGCGCCGCCAGTACGGTCAGGGAGAGATGGGTGGCGAGGCGGAAGGCGGCGACGACGGCGACGCCCTGGGCATCGGCGAGCAGCCGGCCGAGACGCGCGAGATCCCCATCGCCGCCGCTCCCCCCGAGGACTGACGTCCGGCGACCGACGCCGCCCCAAGGCCGAGCGGTAGGCTGAGCGACAGACCGGGCGCCGCCGTCCCGCCGTTGCGCCGCCGCCGCCGCCGCCGGATACTCCCCGGACGCATCAGGGGAGGTTCACGATGTCCTTTTACCGCGGCATGACCTGCGAGAACGTCACCATCAAGGGCGACGGCGGCACGCCCATCACCGCCTATGTCGCGCGGCCGGAGGGTGCGGGCCCGTTCCCCGGCGTGGTGCTGATCCACCACCTCCCCGGCTGGAGCGAGCTCTACATCGAGACCACCCGCCGCTTCGCCCATCACGGCTACATGGCGATCTGCGCCAACCTCTACGAGCGCGAGGGCGGGGCGAACGCCAACCCCGACGACGTGGCGGCCAAGGTGCGCGCCAATGGCGGCATCGCGGATTCCCAGATGGTGGGCGACACCGCCGCGGCGGTCGCCTGGATGCGCGCGCAGAAGCAGCACAACGGCAAGGTCGGCGTGTTCGGCTCCTGCTCCGGCGGGCGCCACGCCTTCATCTATGCCTGCTCGCGCAAGGACGTGGACGCCTGCGCCGAGCTGTGGGGCGGGCGCGTGGTGATGGCCAAGGATGAGCTCAACGCCAAGACCCCGACGGCACCGATCGACATGACCAGGGATCTCTGCTGCCCGCTGATCGGCATCTTCGGCAACGAGGACCGCGCGCCGAGCCCCGAGCAGGTCGACCGGCACGAGGCGGAACTGAAGCGGCTCGGCAAGGCCCACGAGTTCCACCGCTACGACGGCGCCGGCCACGGCTTCTTCTACTGGCACCGGCCGATGTACCGCCCGGAGCAGGCGATGGATGCCTGGGGCAAGGTCTTCGCCTTCTTCGGCAAGCACCTGGCGTAGGAGGCGGGCAATGTGCACCTCGATCATCGAGATCGTCGGCGCCGAGGGCATGGCCAAGCGCGGCGATGCCTGGTTCGAGCTGACCACCGCGGTCGTCGCCTACGACCACGCGCGCCACGCGCCGCTCGCCGACGTGATCACGCTCGATTTCGTCAACGCGGCACTCGATCCCGAGGCGCGCGCCGGCGTCGAGCTGACGCTCGCGAGTGCGAGGGACCTTCGCGCGGCACTCGACCGCGCGATCGCGGCCGCGGAGTTCGAGGAGGCGGAGGTCCGCGGCAGCCACACCCTGCCCCGCGCCGCCTGACCGAAGGGGGCCGCGCCGCCGCGCGTCCCGCCTCAGGGCCGCGTGACGCCTGGGGCGTGGCCGGCGCGCCAGGCCGCGATCGCGTCCGCGAACTCCCGCGCGGCGGCCTCGGGCGAGACCTGCCCGCAGATCGCCGAGACGACGGCGAGCCCCAGCGCCCCG
>JAJYFW010000098.1 GCA_021785335.1 Pseudomonadota bacterium | reverse complement strand
CTCGAATGCCTATCACGCGGTGAAGCTCGCCTTCGCCAACGAGGCTGGACAGATCCTGGCGGCGCACGGCGTAGACGCGCCGGAGGCATTCCGGCTGTTCCGCGAGGACCGGACGCTGAACGTTTCGCCTGCGTATCTGCGCCCCGGTTTCGCGTTCGGCGGCTCCTGCCTGCCCAAGGATATCCGCGGCATCCTCGCGCTCGGCGCGGCGAAGCGAGTGGCGACCCCGTTCCTGTCGAGCGTGTTGCCGAGCAACGAAGCGCTGGTGGAGCGGGTCTTCGACCGCATCGCCGCGGGCGGGCGGCAGAAGGTCGCGCTGTTCGGGCTCGCGTTCAAGCCGGGGACGGACGATCTGCGCGAATCACCGTTCGTGACGCTGGCGGAACGCCTGCTTGGGCGCGGCTTCGAGTTGGCCATTTTCGACCGGCATGTGGAGGTGGCGCGGCTGGTCGGTAGCAACCGCGCCTATATCGAGCGGGAAATTCCGCATTTGGAGCGGCTTCTGGTGGCGGATGCCACGGCCGCCGCGCGCACCTGCCGGGTCGCGGTCGTGGGGCATATCGGGGTGGAGGATCTGCCCGGGCTCACCGGCGCGCTCAGCGACCAGCGTGTGATCGACCTCGCCGGTGTCGCGGCGCTGCGGGGGCTCCCGGGCATCGCCTACGAGGGCATCTGCTGGTGAGGGAGGCATTCTCTTCGAGGGACGGGCGGTGAGCCGGCCGCGCCTCCTGTTTCTCTCGCCGCGTTTCCTATTCCCGCTCGACCAGGGCGGGCGCATCCGCACCGCGGGTATCCTCCGCGCGATGAAGGGCGGCGCGTTCGAGATCATGCTTGCCTCGCCGGTGTCGCCCGACGCGCAACGGTTCGGCGCCGAGATCGAGAGCGTGTGCGACCGCTTCATCGCCTGGCCGTGGCCGCGGCGCGCGGCAACGGCGCGGGTGGCGATGCTGGTGGGGCGGCTGCCGGTCGCGGTTGCCTCCGACATCTCCGAGGAGGGGCGCCGCGTCGTCACCGAGGCGCTGGGGCGCGCCGACGTGCTCGTGGCCGATTTCCCGCATTCGGCAGTGCTGCTCGACCGGGTGCCGGAGCGTTCCCTTATTTTCACGCACAACGTGGAGGCGGAGATCTTCGAGCGGCACGCAAAGGTGGCGCGCTGGCCGATGCGGCTGGTCTGGGCGAGCCAGGCGCGCAAGATGCGACGCTTCGAGGGCGAGACGCTGCGCCGGTTCGCCACCGCCATCGCTGTCTCGGCGCGCGCCGCGGCGGCGCTGGCGCGCGACTACGGCCATCCCAGGGTACGGCCGATCCCGACAGGGGTCGACCTCGAGTTCCATGCGTATTCGGAACCGCCGGCGACGGTGCCGGCAGATGGCGGGGCCGTGGTGTTCAGCGGCGCGATGGACTGGCCCGCCAATATCGACGGGCTGCGCTTTCTGATGGCCGAGGTGTGGCCGATCGTCCGTGCGAGGCGACCGAATGTGCGCGGGATCGGCGTGGGGCGCAATCCATCGGAGGCTCTGCGCGCGCAGGGGGCGAAGGTCGGCTGGAGTTTTACCGGGTATGTTGACGACGTACGGCCCCATGTGCGGGCGGCAGATGTGAGTGTCATACCACTGCGTGTGGGAAGCGGCACTAGGCTCAAGGCGTTCGAGGCGATGGCTTCCGGGCGGCCGATGGTGTCGACGACACTGGGCGTCGAGGGGCTCAACGTGACACCGGGCGAGCATCTGCTGGTGGCGGACGACGCGGCTGCGTTCGCCGCGGCGATCCTGCGACTGCTCGACGATGACGCGCTGCGTCTGGGAACGGCGCGCGCGGCGCGCGCCCTGGTCGAGGCCAAATTCGGCTGGAACGTGGTGGCACGCGCCTTCGAGGCGATCTGCCAGGAGACTCTCGAGGCGTAGTCTCGCTCCCGTCGACTGCGGAGCGGATGGCTTTCGGGGCCTGTGGCCCCAGAAAATCCTTCGCTTACGCCGCCTTTTTCGCTGCGGCCCGCTGGATGCGCCGCTTCAGCGACAGCGCCTCGGGCTGCAGCTTGCGGTCCGGCGTACCAAGCAGGAAGGCGTCGATGCCGCCGTTGCGCTCCACGGTGCGGATGCCGCGGGTGGACAGGCGCAGCGTCACGGCGTGGCCGAGCGCGTCGGAAAGCAGCGAGGCGGGCTGCAGGTTGGGCAGGAAACGCCGGCGCGTCTTGTTGTTGGCATGGCTGACATTGTTGCCAGCCAGCACGGCCTTGCCGGTGATCTCGCAGCGGCGCGACATCGGATAACCCTCGGTAGCGTGGAAGAAGGCGGGGCTTATTCCAGAGCGGGGAAAGGGCGTCAAGCGACGGTGCGGGGGGCTGCCATGCCCCTGCCGGGCCCCCGACGTCAGGCCCTGAGCCTCAAGGCGCGTGGCCGTGGTTGAGTTCGCCGGAGCGGACGGCGGCAATGGCGTTCTCGAGCACGGCGACGATGGCCTCGTCCGCCATCGAGCGGCTCATCATGGCGAGCGCGCCGCCGAGCAGGGCGGATGCGATGGCCGGCTCGCCGAGCCGCTGCCCCACCATGTACTCCACGGCCTTGTCGACCACCGCGCCGGCGTGGCTCAGTTCCGCGTCGGGGACGGATTGCGGCTCGCTGGCATCGGACATCCGGGGTTTTCCTGTACGGGTTGCCACCGCCATAGTTAGTCCCGCGGGCGAGAGGGGGAAAGCCCATGGAGGCTGGGTTGGCGGAGCGCAGGGCGGATCCGCTGGAGGCGGCGCGGCGGCTCGCGCCCGCGATCGCGGCGGCGGCGGCCGAGATCGAGGCCGGTTGCCGGCTGCCGGCGCACCTGGTGGAGGCGCTGCACGCTGCGGGGCTGTTCCGGGCGCTGCTGCCCGCGCGCTACGGCGGCGCCGAGGTCGAGCCCGTCCGCTTCGCCACCATGATGGAGACGATCGCGGCGGCGGACGCCTCGACCGCCTGGTGCATCGGCCAGGCGAGCGGCTGTTCGATGGCGGCGGCGTGGATGGCGCCGGAGGCGGCGATGGACGTGTTCGGGCCGGCGGACGCGGTGCTGGCCTGGGGGACGGGCAAGGGCGAGGCGCGGGAGGTCGAGGGCGGCTGGATCGTCTCCGGCCGCTGGGCCTTCGCGAGCGGCAGCCGCAACGCGACCTGGCTCGGCGGGCAGGTGCAGCGCGACGAGCATGACGGGCCGGTGGAGCGCAGCATGCTGTTCCCGCGCGCGAAGGCCGCCATCACCGAGGACTGGAACGTGGTGGGGCTGCGCGGCACCGGCAGCGACACCTACGAGGTGCGCGACCTTTTCGTGCCAACGGCGTATTCCCTGGTGCGGCTGCGCGCGGCAGAGCGGCGCGAGCCGGGCCCGCTCTACCGCTTCAACACCACGCACCTCTACGCCGCGGGCTTCGCATCGGTGGCGCTCGGCGTGGCGCGGGCGATGCTCGATGCGTTCCTCGACCAGGCGATGAACAAGGCACCGCGGGCCACCGGCAAGGTGCAGCGCGAGAGCACCGCGGTGCAGCGCGAGGTCGGCCGCGCCGAGGGAAGGCTGGGTGCCGCGCGCGCCTTCCTGCACGCGGCGCTGGGCGAGGCATGGGCGCAGGCGCGGGTGGCGGCCGAGGCGGGGGGCGAGATCTCCATGGACGCGCGCATGCGCATCCGCCTCGCCACGACGTTCGCGGCACAGGAGGCGCGCGCGGTCGCGGAGTTCGCCTATGCGGAGGCGGGGGCGGGCGCGATCTTCACCGCCGGGCCGTTCGAGCGGCGGATGCGCGACATGCACGCGATCTGCCAGCAGGTGCAGGCGCACGCGACGCATTTCGAAACCTACGGGGCGTGGCGCATGGGGCTGCCACCGGCGGCGCGCTTCGTCTAGAGAGGTAGGCGAAGGAGTCCCGCGATGCTGCCCAGCCTGTTCCTCAGCCACGGCTCGCCCGTGACCCCGCTCACCGACATTCCCGCGAAACATTTCCTCGCGGGGCTCGCCGCCACCATGGAGCGCCCGCGCGCGATCCTGGTCGCCTCCGCGCACTGGGAGACGGAGCGGCCGGAGGTGAACGCCGTCGCGGTGAACGAGACCATCCACGATTTCTACGGCTTCCCGCGCGTGCTCTATGAGCTCACCTATCCGGCGCCGGGGGACGCGGCACTCGCGGAACGCGTGCTGGCGCTGCTTTCCGCCGCGGGGCTGCCGGGGACGCTCGACCACCAGCGCGGGCTCGACCACGGGGCGTGGGTGCCGCTGCTGCTCGCCTATCCCAGGGCTGACATTCCGGTCGTGCAACTGTCGCTGCAATCGCACCTGGGGCCGGCGCATCACCTCGCACTCGGGCGCGCCGTCGCGGCGTTGCGGGGGGAGGGCGTGCTGGTGATCGGCTCCGGCAGCTGGACGCACGACCTGCGGCGCTTCCGCGGCGCCGCGATCGACGCGCGCGACACGCCGGACGTGACCGCGTTCAGCGACTGGATGAACGAGGCGGTGCTGGCGGGGCGGATGGACGACCTGCTCGCCTATCGCCGCCTCGCCCCCTACGGCGCACAGCAGCACCCGACGGAGGAACACCTGCTGCCGCTGTTCGTGGCGATGGGCGCGGCGATGGGTGCCGCGGCAAGGACGAGCGCGGAACGGATCCATGCCAGCGGGACCTATGGATTCCTGCGCATGGACGCCTACGCGTTCCATTGAGGCTGCTGTTCCTCTACGGGTCGCTGCTGGACGCGGCGCTGTTCCGGCGCGTGGCGGGCGTGCCGCTCGCGGGCCTGCCTGCGGTGCTGCCGGGATGGCGGCGCGTCGCGATGACCTACGGCCCCTATCCCACGCTGCGGCGCGACCCTGGTGGGATGGTCGAGGGGCTGCTCGTGCAGGTGGACGGGCGGGCGCTCGCAAAACTTTCCGACTACGAGGGGCCGCGCTGGCGGATGCGCGAGGTCGTTCCCGTCGCGGAAGGACGTGCAGTCGCCGCGCACGCCTGGATCGCCGCCGGCGGGTCGCGCAAACCCTGGCCATAACAGGCCCTCGCCACAGGAGAACACCATGCTGCAGACGCCGCCGGCCGCGCCGGGGATGAGGGAAGAGGAGATCGATACACCGGCGCTGGTGCTCGATCTCGACGCGTTCGAGGCCAATCTCGCGACCATGCGCGACATGCTGGCGCCGACGGGGGCGAAGCTGCGGGCGCATGCCAAGACGCACAAATCCCCTGTGATCGCGCACCGGCAGATGGCGCACGGTGCGATCGGGCAATGCGTGCAGAAGGTGGGCGAGGCGGAGGTGCTGGCCTGGGGCGGCGTTCCGGACATCCTCGTCTCCAACGAGGTGGTGGGTGCTGGCAAGCTGGCGCGGCTGGCGGCGCTCGCGAAGATCGCGCAGGTCGCGGTCTGCGCCGATGACGCGGCGCATGTGGCCGCGGCGGAGGCAGCGGCGGAGGCGGCGGGCATCAGGCTCTCCATGCTGGTGGAGATCGATGTCGGCGGTGCGCGCTGCGGCGTGGCGCCGGGGTCCGAGGCCGCGGCGCTGGCGGGGCGCATCGCGGCCTCGAAACATCTGCGCTTCGGCGGCCTGCATGCCTATCACGGCGGCGCGCAGCATCTGCGCCGGGCCGAGCAGCGGCACTTCGCGATTGCCGCGGCGGCCGAGGGTTGCCGGCGCACCGTCGACATCCTGCGCCAGCAGGGGCTCGACTGCCCGATCGTGAGCGGCGGCGGTACCGGCACCTTCATGCTGGAGGCGCAGAGCGGCGTCTACAACGAGGTGCAGGCGGGCAGTTACGTGTTCATGGACGCGGATTACGCGCGCAATCTCGACGCCTCCGGCCAGGAACGCTCGCCGTTCCGCCAGTCGCTGTTCGTCCTGGCGACCGTGATGAGCGCCTCGCGCCAGGGGCTCGCGGTAGTGGACGCGGGGCACAAGGCGGTGGCGGTGGATTCCGGGCTGCCGCTGGTGGCGGGCGTGGCGGGCGTGAAATATGTCGGTGCCTCCGACGAGCACGGCAAGCTCGCGGTCGAGGGTGGCGAGGTGCCGAAACTCGGCCAGAAGCTGCGCCTGGTCCCCGGGCACTGCGATCCCACGGTCGATCGCTACGACTGGTATGTCGGCGTGCGGAACGGGCGGGTCGAGTGCCTGTGGCCGATCGGCGCGCGGGGGATGATGGCGTAGCGACGCCGTTCGTAACGACCCGGTACGCATCCGCCGTGGCTCTGACCCAGACGATCACCGGCACGATCGCCGGCCCTCTCGCGGTCGGCTATGGTTACGCGACCGTGACGAGCGGCGGCGGCGTGACGGCGGCGGGATACGCCGTCACCAGCGCCGGGACGCTGGTCAGCGACGGGTTCGTCTCCGGCGGCGCGCTGGGCGTGGTGGCCAGCGCCGGCTATGTCGCGAACCAGTCGGGCGGGCGCATCGTCGGCGGCACTTCGGCGGGTGTTTCCCTCTCGGGCTCGGCCTTGCTCGCCAACAGGGGCACGATCACGGGTGGGGGCATCGGCGTCGCCGGCTATGGCACGGTCACGAATGCCGGCACTATCGCGGGCGGCGGGGCCATGCCCTACGCGGTTTCGTTCAAGGCCGGCGTGGCGAACCTGCTGGTGGCGGACCCGGGGGCTGTGTTCGTCGGAACGGTCGACGGCGGCAACACGGTCGGCGCCACCGCGTCCTCGACGCTCGAGTTTGCCGGCGCCGGCGCCGGCACCTTCACGGGGCTCGGCTCGCGCTATCTCGACTTCGCGCGGATCAGCGTCGCGTCCGGGGCCGCCTGGCCCGCGGCCGGCGGCCACCGCCTGGCGGCCGGGGAGACGCTCGTCAGCGACGGCACGCTCGCCTCGTCGGGCAGCCTCGCCAATGCCGGGCTCATCGCA
>JAJYFW010000097.1 GCA_021785335.1 Pseudomonadota bacterium | reverse complement strand
ATCTCGGCGAGCTTGTCGCCGGGCTTCACCTCCTGGCCCTCGTGGAAGAACACGCGCTCCAGCGTGCCGTTCACGCGCGTGCGCACCACGACCGACTGCCAGGCCTGCACCGTGCCGATATTGGAAAGCTCGATTGGCAGCGGCCCCACGCTCACCGTCGTGGCGGTAATGGGCACCACGCCCTGCGCCATGGCGCAGGCGGGAACGAGAAGCAGAAAAGTCGAAACCAACGCAGCCACCGGCCCGCGCGCCATCCCAGCCATCCTTCCGATTGCTGCACCGCAACGTCGCATCTTCCTCGAAACCTCAAAGCCGCGCCAGCGTCATTTTGGCTCGGCCATTCATGCCGCGAGATCGCTCCGCGCTCCCGCCATCGAATTATCCGCAGACAGGAGTGCCTGAGATCGCTATTAAAACCATGTCAGGGAGCGGGCGGATGGTATTTCGAATTGTAACGACTGATGACATCCAGGCCACCGCGGACCGCCAGACCGCAGGCCTCGCGGCCATCGCCCTGCTGCTGTGCCTGATCGTCGCCGGCGTCTGGATCGCGCGCGAACTCGTCGCCGCCCGCATGCTGCAGACGTGCATCGCCTCGGGCAGCCATCATTGCGAGGAGCGGGTGCCGGCGCTGCGCCACCTGCTGCCGCAGGAGTGGAACTAGGCCGCCGCTAATCCGGCGCGATTCCCAGCGCCGCGCGGAACCGCCGCGCGAGCCAGGTGCCGTCGCGCGGCGGCAGGAAGCGCTGTACCTCCTCGGGCGAGATTTCGATCACCGCGAACAGCGCCTCCGCGCGCAGCCGCGGGCGCAGCGCCGTCACCTCCGCCATCGTCCGCGCCCGCGCCGTCGCCTGCCAGCCGCAGCCCGCAGCCACCGCGCAGAGATCCGTGCCACGCCCGGTATGGCTCGCCTGCCCGCCGGTCTCGCCGAAGCGCCGGTTGTCCAGCACCGCGATCGCCAGGTTCGGCGCGCCGGAAGCGGCGATGGTGGCCAGCGCGCCTATCCCCATCAGCGCCTCGCCGTCGCCGGTCGCCACCAGCACCCGCCGTGAGGGCTGCGCCAGCGCGAGCCCGAGCCCGATCATTGCGGCCCCGCCCATCGCGCCCCAGAGGTAGAAATTCTCCGCCCGGTCGCCAGCCGCCCCCAAGTCGTAGGCGGTCGAGCCGAGCCCCGCGACCACCAGCATGTCGCCGGCATCGCGCATCAGTTCCGCCATCACGGCGCGACGGTCGAGGCTCATTGTCCCGCCTCCCGCCAGCCGCCTTCCACCCGGTCGCTCGGCTTCTTCACGAACACCTTTGCCCCGATCAGCCGCTGCGACAGCAGCACCGCCACCGCGACCGAACTGCCGAACGCCAGGTCCGCTGCCGCCCGCACCACCAGCCCCGCCTCGGCGGGATGATCCGCGCGCCGCACCAGCACGCCCATCGCCTCCAGCACCGCCGGCGTGCCGCTGCCCATCGGCACCTGCCACGGATTGAACTCGCCCCATTCGCCGCGCATCGTCACCAGGGTCAGGAACGGCATGCGCAGGTTGCCGGCCAGGCTCAGCATGTTGATCGTGTTGCCGACGCCGGAGGACTGCATCAGCAGCGCCGCCCGCTGCCCGCCGAGCCAGGCGCCCGCGGCCAGCGCCACGCCCTCCTCCTCGGTCGTCAGCACCACGGCGCGGATGTCGGGGTCCGCCTCGGCGCGCCGTATCGCGATCGCATGCCCGGCATCCGGCACATAGCCGATCTGCCGCACGTCCGCCTCCTTCAGCGCGTCGAACACGTCGTTCTGCCAGCTTGTCACGGCGTTTCCCTCCACGCCGCCCATGCTGCACGGACATCCTAGCTCCGTCCATGCCCGCGCTTGCCGCGTGCCGCGCTCCGACATATCCCCGCGCGGGAGATCGCCCCCGGAGGCCGCCATGGATCATTCCTCGTCCGAGACCCTTTCGCACCCCGAAATCCGCGCGGAGGTCGCCAAGCTCTGCGCCCGCTTTCCCGGCGAGTACTGGCGCAAGCTCGACGCTGCGCGCGGCTACCCCACGGAGTTCGTCCGCGCCCTCACGGAATCCGGCTACCTCGCCGCCCTGATCCCCGAGGAATACGGCGGCGCCGGCCTGCCGCTCTCGGCAGCCTCCGCCATCCTCGAGACCATCCATGCCGAGGGCTGCAACGGTGCCGCCTGCCACGCGCAGATGTACATCATGGGCGCCATCCTCCGGCACGGCTCGCCCGAGCAGAAGCAGCGCTACCTCCCCGGCATCGCCGAGGGTTCGCTGCGCCTGCAGGCCTTCGGCGTGACCGAGCCAACCAGCGGCACCGACACCACGTCGCTGCGCACCACCGCGCGCCGCGAGGGCGACCGCTACATCGTCAACGGCCAGAAGATCTGGACCAGCCGCGCCGAGCACTCCGACCTGATGCTGCTGCTCGCCCGCACCACGCCGCGCGACCAGGTGGCCAAGCGCACCGAGGGCCTCTCCACCTTCATCGTGGACATGCGCAACGCCAAGGGCCTCACCATCCGCCCCATCCGCACCATGATGAACCACAATTCCTGCGAGGTGTTCTTCGACAACCTCGAAGTCCCGGCCGAGAACCTGGTCGGCGAGGAGGGCAGGGGCTTCCGCATCATCCTCGACGGCATGAACGCCGAGCGCCTGCTGATCGCCTCGGAAACCATCGGCGACGCGAAGTGGTTCACCCGCAAGTCAACGGACTACGCCAGGAGCCGCGTCGTCTTCGGCCGGCCGATCGGCCAGAACCAGGGCATCGCCTTCCCCATCGCGCGCGCCTATGCCCAGATGCGCGCGGCCGAGCTCCTGCTGCACGAGGGCCTGCGCCGTTTCGAGGCCGGCATGAACTGCGGCGAGGAAGCGAACATGGCCAAGATGCTCGGCGCGGACGCCGCCTGGGCCGCCGCCGAGGCCTGCGTGCAGACCCATGGCGGCTTCGGCTTCGCCGAGGAATACGACGTGGAGCGCAAGTTCCGCGAGGCGCGCCTCTACCAGGTCGCTCCCATCTCGACCAACCTCATCCTTTCCTACATCGCCGAGCACGTCCTCGGCCTGCCCCGCAGCTACTGAGGCGCCGCCGATGCAAAAGCCGCTCGAGGGAATGCTCGTCCTGTCGCTCGAACAGGCCGTCGCCGCGCCCTACTGCTCCTCCCGCCTCGCCGATGCCGGCGCGCGCGTCATCAAGATCGAGCGCGCCGAGGGCGATTTCGCCCGCCTCTACGACCAGGCGGCGAAGGGGCAGTCGAGCTATTTCATCTGGCTCAACCGCGGCAAGGAGAGCCTGGTCTGCGACCTCAAGAAGCCACAGGACGCGGCCCTCCTGCACCGCATCCTCGCCCGCGCCGACGTCTTCATCCAGAATCTCGCCCCCGGCGCCGCGGAACGCGCCGGCTTCGGGTCGTCGATGTTGCGTGACCGATACGAGAAGCTGATCACCGTCGACATCTCCGGCTACGGCGATTCCGGCGACTACGCCACCATGAAGGCCTACGACCTCCTGGTGCAGGCGGAGTCCGGGCTCACCAGCGTCACCGGCCATCCCGCGGGTCCCGGCCGCGTCGGCGTCTCCGCCTGCGACATCGCCTGCGGCATGGCGGCGCACGCGGGCGTGCTGGAGGCGCTGGTCGCGCGCGGGCGCACGGGCAAGGGCAGGGGCCTCGCCGTTTCCCTCTTCGACGGCATGGCGGACTGGATGACGGTGCCGCTGCTGCTCTGGGAAGGCACTGGCAAGGCGCCGCCGCGCATGGGCCTCGCCCACCCCTCGATCTGCCCCTATGGCGCCTTCGCGACCCGCGAGGGCCTGGTGCTGATCAGCATCCAGAACGAGCGCGAATGGGTCGATTTCTGCGCCAAATTCCTCGAGGAGCCTGACCTTCCGAGGCGTCCCGGCTACGAGAGCAACGTCGCGCGCGTCGCAAACCGCACCGAAGTGGACGCGCACATTGCCACCGCCTTCGCCAGGCTCACCCGCGCCGAGGCCGCGGTAAAGCTGCGCGCCGCCAACACCGCTTACGGCTTCGTCAACGAGGTCGCGGACCTCGCGCGCCATCCCGCGCTGCGCCGCGTCCCCGTCGAGACCGAGGTCGGAACGATCGACCTGGTCGCCCCGCCCGTGGTCTGGCGCGACGGCCCGCGCGCGTTGGGCCGGGTTCCGGGCGTCGGCGAGCACAGCGAGGCGATCCGCGCCGAGTTCGCAGCATGAGCGCCCGATTGACGATCTTTAAGGCTCGCGCAAATCCGTCGCGCGCGCAGGCGGCTATGTTGGCCCGATGGAAGACATGGCGGTGACGCAGAACGCGGCCCCCTCGCGCGCGACCGGGCAGGAGACCGCCGCGGATCGCGCGCGTGTGACGCGGCAGGACCGCGCCCGCGGCCGCAACCGCATGTTCGGCGTGCTGCTCGCCACGATCAGTCTCGGCATGTTCGCGATCGTCGTCGCCTTCGTGATCGTGTTCCACGCGCTCGAGGCCTATCGTGTCATCCCCGGCTTCTGACCGCCGCGGATTGCTGCGCGCCGCCGCCGGGCTGCCCCTGCTGCTCGCCGGCTGCGGCAAGGCACATGCCTGGAACGCGATCGACGTCAACGGCACCTCGCCCGCGCTCTCCTTCCGGATGCGCCGCGCGAGCGACGGGCGGGAGATCACCCAGGCCGCCTATCGCGGTGACATCGTCATGCTCTATTTCGGCTACACGTTCTGCCCCGACGTGTGCCCGACCACGCTCGCCAATGTCGCCACCGTCTTCAAGAACCTCGGCAGCGAAGCGGACCGTATCCGTTTCCTTTTCGTGACCGTCGATCCCAACCGCGACACGCTGCCGGTGCTGGCCCGCTACCTGGCGAATTTCGGGCCGCACATGGTGGGCCTGCGCGGCAGCCCGGACCAGCTTGCGGCGCTCGCGCGGCGCTACCGCCTGGTGTACTCGGTGCGTCCCTCGCCGGACCCCGCGAAGTACGAGGTCACGCACAGCTCCGCGATATACGTCTTCGACGAAACCGGTGCCGCGCGGCTGCTGATCCCTTCGCTTGCGACCGCGCCGCCCGACATCGCCGGCACCGTCGCCGATCTGCGCCGCCTCGTCCGCCTCGAGCATCCGCCGGGGCTGTTGCAGCGCCTCCTGCGCCTGGTCTGAGCGGCGCTACTTCCCCATCGCGTTGCGCACCGGGAACGTCGTGGTGACGGTTTCGCCGTTGGCAAAGCGCAACGTCACCGGCACCGCGCCGCCCGGCTTCACCGCCGCGGTCGGCTGCATGCACATCAGGTGATAGCCGCCGGGTGCGAACACCACCTTGCCATGCGCGGGAAGCGGGATGGATTTCACCATCATCATCGTCTCCTGCCCGCCCATGTCCATGCTCTTGTGCAGCATCAGCATGCCACAGCCCGGCGAGCTCGCCGCCACCAGGGTCAGCGCGGTTGCGCTGTCGTTGGTCAGCGTGAAATACCCTGCCGCCGGCCGCGAGGAGATGATGCTGCGCATCCACGGCTTGTGCACCGCGACCCCCGGCGGCGGCCCGGCCGCGATCGCGGCCAGCGCCGCGAGGGCGATCGCGATCCTAGAGCCCCGTCCAGGCACGGGTGCGTTCGGCAAGGGCAGCAGCGTCATCCGAGGTTTCCTCCAGGCTGTTTTCGTACAGGCGCAGCGAGTTCATGATCACCACCACACCGATGGCACTCATCATCGCCGGCGGGATCCACATGATGAGCCCACCGAAGCGCTGGTCCGCCAGCGCGGTGATCGAGGGATAGAGCCGCCCGCACAGATTGTAGAATGGGTAAAGGTCGCGCGTGGCGAATGCGATCACGGCGCCGAGCCCGATCTGCGGGAACATCACCAGCACCGAGAGCGCCACGCGCGCGCCATAGCCGATGCGTGCCAGCGGCTTCGGCCGCGGGTCGAGCACCAGCGTCCAGAACAGCACGCCGTCCAGGACCATGCTCCAGTTCATCACCGCGTAGATCCGCGGGTCGAGCATGGCGCGGAAATGCACAGCGGGGATCAGCCAGAAATAGAACAGGCCGACGAACAGGATCGGCGCCAGCACCGGCTGCTGCAGTACCGCGATCGTCTCGCGCACCAGCCCGAGGTCCGCCACGCGCCGCGCCCAACCCGGCATCCCGCGCCGCAGCACCGGCCCCGAGACGCCAAGCGCGATCAGGAACGGCCCGATATGATGCATGACCACATGCTGCGCACGGTTCAGGAAGAACATGTGCTGCGCCATGTAGTCGAAATGCGTCTGCAGCACCGCGTAGATGGCCGCGAGCCCCAGCAGGAACGCGATGCGCCGCCCCATGGAAGGCCGCTCCTCCGGTGCCATCCGCGCGAGCCCGCGCAAATACCACAACAGCACCAGCGCGCTCGTGAGGTATTCGGGCCAGGAGAAATCCCACGGCGTCCAGAACGGCATCTGCGCCGGCCGCGTCGCCGAGAGCCAGGCGAACAGCGCGCCGAGCGCCACCACGCCACCATGCCACGCCCAGCCGCGCAGTCCCTCGCTCCCCCGGGCATCGTCCGTCAGGCTGGAAGCGTCTGAAACAGCAGCTGACATGCCGGAGCCCTAGGGCGAAGCGCCGGCCCTTGCAAGCGTCGTTACGTGGTGCGGTTGAGACTCTCGATGTCCTCGGCCCCGCCGCTCTGCAGCGCCGCGCTCTCGATCAGCAGCCGCACGGATTTCACGCGCAGGTCCGGAGCCTTCGGCCCATCGCCCTGGTTGAGGTGGAACCCCTCGATGGCAACGGCAACCGCGATTTCGGCGCCTGCCCCGAGATCGCTCACGAACCGGGTGTTGAGCCGTATGTTCGTCGGCTGGGTCGGCCCCGGATTGCGGTAGTTCGCGA
>JAJYFW010000096.1 GCA_021785335.1 Pseudomonadota bacterium | reverse complement strand
CGCGAGCGGCGCGCGCCACGTCCCCGGTGCTGTGGTCTGGAGCGTCACGCGCGAGGGCGAGATCGGCTTCTCCGTGGGCGGCGCCGCGCGCCTCATCCAGGCGGAGCGCATCATCGTCGCCACCGGCGCGCAGGAGCGTCCCTTTCCCATCCCCGGCTGGACGCTCCCCGGTGTCATGACCGCCGGTGCGGCACAGATCCTGCTCAAGGCCTCGGGCATGGTGGCGGAGGGAAGGGCGGTCCTCGCCGGCACCGGCCCACTGCTGTGGCTGCTCGCGGCGCAGTACCTGCGCGCGGGCGGGCACATCGCCACGGTGCTGGACACCACGCCGCCCGCGAACCGGCGCGCGGCGCTGCCCCACCTGCCCAACTTCCTCGCCTCGGACTATCTCGGTGCCGGCGTCGCGCTGCTGCGCGAGGTCAAGGCCCGCGTCCCCGTGGTCGGCGATGTCCGCTCGCTGCGCCTGCTCGGCGAAAGCCGCGTGCGGGAGGTCGCCTACCAGTCGGGCGCCGCGCCGGAGCGGCGCATCGGCGCCGACGTCGTGCTGCTGCACCAGGGCGTCGTCCCGAACCTCAACCTCGCCAACGCCATCGGCTGCCGCCAGGAATGGCACGAGGAGCAGCTTTGTTTCGTTCCCGTCGTCGATGCCTGGGGCACCAGCAGCATCGAGCGCGTCGCTATCGCCGGCGATGGCGCGGGCATCGCGGGCGCGCGCATCGCCGCCGAGCGCGGCCGCCTCGCGGCGCTGGAGGCCGCGCACCGCCTCGGCCGCATCGACGCCTACCGCCGCGACGCGGAGGCCGTGGTGCCGCGGCGCGCCATCGCCCGCTTCGACAAGGGACGCCGCTTCATCGACCTCATGTACCGCCCCCGCGCCGAGCACCGCATTCCGCAGGGCGACACGCTTGCCTGCCGCTGCGAGGAGATCACCGCGCAGCAGATCGCGGACGCGGTGAAGCTCGGCAGCACCGGCCCCAACCAGGTGAAATCCCTCCTGCGCTGCGGCATGGGCCCGTGCCAGGGCCGGCTCTGCGGCCTTACCGTCACGGAACTGATCGCGAGTGCCCGCGGCGTCTCCCCGGCCGATGTCGGCTATTTCCGCCTGCGCCCGCCCATCAAGCCGATCACGCTGGCGGAACTCGCGAGCCTGCCCAGGTCCGAGGCGGCGGTGCAGGCCGTGGTGCGCGGCTGACATGCCGCAAGGCGCCGCGATGCCGGATGTCATCGTCATCGGCGGCGGGCTGCACGGCAGTTCCGCGGCGCTGCATCTCGCGCAGCGCGGCGCCAGCGTCACGGTGCTGGAGAAGGACTACGTCGCACGCCACGCCTCGGGCGTGAACGCCGGCGGCGTGCGCCGCCTCGGCCGCGACCTCGCCGAGGTGCCGCTCTCCATGGCCTCGCTCGAGATGTGGTACCGCATCCGGGACCTCGTCGACGACGATTGCGGCTTCGAGCACCACGGCCAGGTCAAGGTCGCGGAGAGCGAGGCGGAGTTCGAGACGCTGCGCCGCCGCGCCGGGGAAATGCATGCAGCCGGCTACGGGCACGAGGAACTCGTCGAGAGGCGGGAACTGCGCGAACTGGTCCCCGCCATCGCCGATCATTGCGTTGGCGCACTTGTTTCGCGAGCCGATGGTGCCGCCAACCCCTATCGCACCACCGCCGCCTTCCGCCGGAAGGCGGAAGGCCTCGGCGCGCGCTTCGTCGAGGGCGCCTGCGTCACCCGCCTCGCCCGCGCGGGCAGCCGCTGGCAGGTGGAGGTCGCGGACGGCACGCGCCGGGAAGCGGCGGCGGTGGTCAACTGCGCCGGCGCGTGGGCGGACCGCATAGCGGCCCAACTGGGCGAG
Organism: Pseudomonadota bacterium; assembly: GCA_021785335.1. The sequence continues at coordinate 5,005 of JAJYFW010000096.1, read as the reverse complement.
CCCGTGCCGCTCACCGTCTGGGCGCTGATGCTGATGATCACCGCGCCGATGCCGGCCTTCCTCAGGCCCGTCATCGGCGCCACCGGCCGCCCGCTCTCGTTCAAGCAGTTCGCCAACGGCACGGTGCTGATCGGCGGCGGCCACAAGGGCAGGCCGGAGCGCGACGAGAACCGCACGGATCTGGACTTCGCCGGCCTCGCCGCAAGTGCGCGCACCGTCCGGGACCTGTTCCCCATCATGCGTTCGGCCACGATCGTGCGCTGCTGGGCCGGCATCGAGGGCCGCCTGCCCGACGACCTTCCGGTGATCGGCCCGAGCTCTACGGAGGAGGGCATCTTCCACGCCTTCGCCTTCGCCGGCCACGGCTTCCAGCTTGGCCCCGTGGTCGGAAGCATCATCGCCGAACTGGTGAGCACCGGAAGCAGCAACCTGCCGATCGCCCCGTTCCGCATTGACCGCTTTGCCCGCGCGCCCACGCAAACCGTTCCTTAGGCCTGTCGCGCCCAGGCTCGCACCGGTCATGCCCGTTCGTGACCGCAGCGGAGCGCGCACGATGGACAGCCACCTCGCCGGAACAACCCTGCATTCCGCCCCGCCGGCGCGCCTCCTGCGCTGCCGGGCGCGGCAATGGCACGTCCTGGACCACCCGGTCGTCGCGCACGCCGCGGCCGAGTTCACCAGCGGCTTCGAGGACAGGACACTGCAGTTCTTCGACGCGGCGCTTCCCTTCTGCCGCCGGCTGATCGATGTGGGCGGCTATCTCGGCATGCTCAGCCTCTACGCCGCCGACCGCGTCGAAGAGGTCACGGTGTTCGAGCCGAGCCCCTCGCACCAGGCCTTCCTGCGGGCGAACCTGGCGCGGAACCCGGCACTTGCCCGGCGCACCACCCTCGTCCCCGCCGCGCTGGCGGCGGAGGCTGGCGAGCTCACGCTCTACCGCAAGGCGTTCGCGGATTCCGGCGCCAGCCTGTTCCCGGTGGTCGAGCGGCAGAGCCTGCTGCGCGGCGAGCCGGAGGCCACGGTTCCGGTCCTCGCGGCGGCGCCGGCCCTCGCCGAGGCGGGGCTCGACGCGGACACGCTGCTCAAGATCGACATCGAGGGCGCCGAATACGCGGTCATCCCCGCCATCGCCGACCTGCTCCACCGCGACCTCCCGTTCCTGCAGGTCTCGTTCCATCCGTTCAACCTGGTGGCGGAAGGCGACCCCGTCGCCACCACGCTGCTGCGCCTGCGCCGGATGCTGGATGTCGTGGAGGCCCTGCGCGCCTACGACTACTGGTACGTCCCGACGGGCGAAGGCTGGCGCGAGGTGACGCCGGCCATCCTGCCGCAGTTCCTTGAATGCTGGCTGCTGCGGCCGAAACCCGTCGGGCGCATCGCCACGCGCCAATATGGGTTCATCGAGGGCATCGGCTTTTCCCGCCGGCGCCTCGGGCTCCAAGGCGTCGACGCGCCGCGCTCGGGTCCGGTGGTGCCGACCCAGGGTTGATTCTGAGACCCGTCGTCGCAACCGATGCGTGTGCCGGTGGCGTCAGCGTCGCGTCAGCCAAGTGTGGGATGCGGCGACGAATCGGCTCCAAGCTGGGCCGGTCACGGCGACATAACGTGAGGAGGAATCCACACATGTCTCAAATTCTGGCCAGACGCACCCTGTTCCTCGCCACCGCCTGCCTCATCGGCAGCTTTACCGTGGCGCGCGCCGACAAGGGCGGCAGCGGCGGCGATGGCGGCGACGCCGGCGATGGCGGTAACGGTGCCAGCGGCGGCGGCGCGGGTGGCGGCAGCGGCGCGAGCGGAAGCGGCGGCAGCAGCGGCGGCAGCAGCGGCGACAGCTCCAGCAGCGACAGCTCCGGCTCCGGTAGCGGCAGCAGCGGCGAGAACGAAACCGAAGACGGCAGCACGAGCGGCAGCAGTTCCGGCAGCACGAGCAGCAGCACTGGCGGCACCGGCAGCACCGGTGGCACCGGTTCCACCGGCGGCAGCAGTTCCGGCAGTTCCGGGAGCACCGGCGGCACGGGCAGCACTGGCGGCACTGGTTCCACCGGCGGCAGCAGCGGCAGCACCCCGAGCGGCAGCGGCAGCACGACAACCGGCTCCGTCACCAAGAGCACCCAGCATCCCTGATTCGGCTGGCCTCGGCCCCTAGGCCCGGAGCAGCCGGCGGTCATCCAGGCCGGCTGACTCCTCCGGCCCAGCCGCCTGTCAAGAAGAATTGCGCCGCAGCAGGGCTCGCCTCCGCCGCCTTACCGGGGGCTTTCTCCGCCCATGGGTCCAGCCTATAGAATGGCGCCATGATGTCGACGTCGCTCCGGCCAGACGGATCCCAGGCGGACGGATCCCAGGCGGACGGGGCCAATGACGGGTCATCCGGCGCCGCGACGCTCCTCGACGTTTCCGGCCTCTCGGTCAGTTTCCCGGCCGGCAGGCAGCGCGCCACCGTGGTCCGCAACGTCGACCTCCAGGTCCGCCAGGGCGAGACCGTCGCCGTGGTCGGCGAATCCGGCTCCGGCAAGTCGGTCACGGCACTCGCCATCACCCGGCTGCTCGACTACGCGGGCGGCAGCATCGACGCCGGCACGCTCGCCTTCCGCCTGCGCGACGGCGCCAGCCTCGACCTCGCCCGCGCGCCGCAGGAGCGCATGCGCCAGCTGCGCGGCCCAGAGATCGCCATGGTGTTCCAGGAACCCATGACCAGCCTCAACCCGGTGCTGCGCATCGGCGACCAGATCGCCGAGGCGGTGATGCTGCACCAGGGCCTCGGTGCCACCGCGGCGCGGGAGGAAGCGCGGCGCATGCTCGAGCGCGTGCGCATCCCGCAGGCGGGCAGCCAGCTCGAGCGCTACCCGTTCCAGCTCTCCGGCGGCATGCGCCAGCGCGTGATGATCGCGATGGCGCTGTCCTGCCGCCCGCGCCTGCTCATCGCCGACGAGCCCACCACCGCGCTCGACGTCACGGTGCAGGCGCAGGTGCTGCGCCTGATGCGCGCGCTGCAGCAGGAATTCGGCATGAGCCTGCTGTTCATCACCCACGACATGGGCGTCGTCGCCGAGATCGCCGACCGCGTGGTGGTGATGCGCGACGGCCAGGTGGTCGAGCAGGGCGATGTCGGCGCCATCTTCGCCCGCCCGCAACAGGACTACACGCGCCGCCTGCTCGCCGCGGTGCCGGTGCTCGGCAGTCTCGCCGGCGAGAAGCTGCCGCGCCCGTTCCCGGAGAACGGCAAGCAGCCGCCGCCGCAGGACACGGTGGATGCCGCGCACAAGCCGGTGCTCGAGGTCGATCGCCTCGTCACCCGCTTCGAGGTGCGGCGCGGTCTGCTCGGCCGCTCGGTCGGGCGCATCCATGCCGTCGAGCACGTCAGCTTCATGGTCCGCCCCGGTGAGACGCTGGGCCTGGTCGGCGAGTCCGGCTGCGGCAAGTCCACCACCGGGCGCAGCATCATCCGCCTCGAACAGCCGGAGGGCGGCAGCATCCGCCTCGACGGCGAGGATGTCTCGCAACTCACGGTGGACAGCGAGAAGCTGCTGCGCCGCGCGGTGCAGTACGTGTTCCAGGACCCGTTCGCCTCGCTCGACCCGCGGCTGACCATCGGCTTCTCGGTCGCCGAGCCCATCCGCACGCACGACCTGCTCTCCGGCCGCGGCGTCGAGGACCGGGTGGAGGCGCTGCTGGAGCAGGTGGGCCTCGGCGGCGGCTATTCGCGCCGCTACCCGCATGAGCTCTCCGGCGGCCAGCGCCAGCGCGTGTGCATCGCCAGGGCACTCGCCAGCGAGCCGCGGCTCATCATCGCTGACGAGGCGGTCGCCGCACTCGACGTCTCCATCCGCAGCCAGGTGGTGAACCTGCTGATGGAGCTGCAGCGGCGCCTCGGCGTCGCCTACCTCTTCATCTCACATGACATGGCGGTGGTGGAGCGCATCGCGCACCGCGTCGCGGTCATGTATCTCGGCCAGATCGTGGAAATCGGCCCGCGCGACGCCGTGCTCGGCGACCCGCAGCATGCCTATACGCGGCGCCTGCTCGCCGCCGTCCCCATCCCCGACCCCGCGCGGCGCGGCCACGAACGCGCGCTCGACGACAGCGAGGTGCCGTCGCCGATGCGCCGCCACGACGACCCGCCCGAGGTCGCGCCCCTGGTACGCGTGGGGCCCGACCACTACGTTGCCCGCCACAGAATAGGCGGGCTCTTCTAGTTCCTATGGAAAGGAGGACGACAATGTCCCGGAAACTCGATCTCTCTCGCCGCGCCATGCTGGGCGGCACCGCCGCGGTCGCCGGCGGGCTCGCGTTCGGTGATCTCGCCCACGCCCAGACCAAGAGCGGCCAGCTCACGGTCGGCGTCGCCGCCGCGCTGATGACGCTCGACCCCGCGGACGCCAACGACACGTTGTCGCAGTCCGCCGCGCGCCTGATGCTCGAGGGCCTGCTCACCTTCGACAAGAACATGCAGGTGGTGCCGCTGCTGGCCGAGAAATACGAGGCCAATGCCCAGGCCACCGAGTTCACCTTCCACCTGCGCCAGGGCATCAAGTTCCAGGACGGCACGCCGTTCGACGCCGAGGCGGTGAAGATCAACTTCGAGCGCATCGCCAACCCCGCCAACCACCTCAAGCGGCTGAGCCTGCTCGCGATGCTCGACCACGTGGACGTGGTCGACCAGTACACCGCGCGCTGCGTGCTGAAATTCCCGTTCGGCGCCTTCATCCCCACCGTCGCGCACCCGTCGCTGCAGCTGCTGAGCCCGGCCGCGCTGAAGAAATGGGGCAAGCAGATCGGCCGCCACCCGGTCGGCACCGGCCCCTTCGTCTTCGACTCCTGGCAGCCCGACACGCTGAAGGTGAAGAAGAACCCGGACTACTGGCAGAAGGGTCTGCCGCATCTCGAAACGGTGACGCTGCGCTCCGACCCCGAGGACGGCGCGCGCATCGCGCTGCTGCGCTCGGGCGAGGCGCAGCTGATCACGCCCATCCCGCCGCAGCAGGCCGCCGTGATCGAGCATGACCCG
>JAJYFW010000095.1 GCA_021785335.1 Pseudomonadota bacterium | reverse complement strand
GAATTCTGCCGGGCGCGATTAACGACTCCGAAGCACGCGCGCGTCAGGATGCGCGCATGCCGAGCGCACCGAGCCTGTTCGACACCAGCCTGCTCTCCCTCGCCCACGCGCGCATGCGCTATAGCGAGCGCCGCACCGCGGTGCTGGCGCAGGACATCGCCAACGCCGACACGCCGGGCTACGTCGCGCGGGACCTGCCGGGCTTCGCCAGCATCCTGCAGGGCATGCCGCTCGCCCCGGCAAGCGCCGGCAGCTCCCTCCCCGCCGCCAACGCCGGCACCCGCCCCCATCGCGTGCCGGGCCCGACGACGCCGGACGGCAACGCCGTCGAAGTCGAGCAGACGCTCGCCCGGCTTGCCAGCACCGATTCCGCGCAGCGTCTGGCAAGTCAGCTCTACAGCAAATATCTCGGCTTTTACCGCACCGCCATCGGCTGACGCGACGGAGAAACCCGCACATGGATCTCGCCAAGGCACTGGAAATCTCGGCCGCGGGCATGCAGGCCCAGTCCGGCCGGCTGCGCGTCGTCGCGCAGAACCTCGCCAACGCCGACACCACCGCCACCACCCCAGGCGGCAACCCCTATCGCCGCCGCACCGTCACCTTCGGCGAGCACATCGACCGTCGCACCAACACCAACCTGGTGGCGATCGTAGGGGAGGGGGTGGACAGATCCCCGTTCCGGACCCGTTACGAGCCCGGCAACCCAGCCGCCGACAAGCAGGGCTACGTCAAGCTGCCGAACGTCGATCCCATCATCGAGACGATGGACATGCGCGACGCGGAACAGGTCTATTCCGCCAATCTCGCGGTGATGCAGGCCGCGCGCGGCATGCTCACGCGCACCATCGATCTCCTGAAGCAATAGCGCGGGGCAAACGATGGCAACGCCGGTGAACGGAACCGTGGCGGGCATGCCGGTGCTGCGCGTCACCCCGGGCGAGGCCGCGGGCGCCTACGCGCGCACCATGAACGGCGGCCACACGGGGCCGGATTTCGGCGCCGTGCTGTCCAAGGCGGTCGACGGCGCCATCGCCACCTCCGCCAACGCCGAGCGCCTGGCCACCGCGGCGCTGGAGGGCCGGAACGTCTCGGTCACCGACGTCGTCACCTCCGTCGAGCGTGCCGACGCCACGCTGCAGACCGCCGCCGCCCTGCGCGACCGCATGGTGCAGGCCTGGCAGACGATCATGCAGATGACGATCTGAAGCGGACGGGCGCGCGCGGCATGAACATCGGGCTGGTCGCCGCGCCGCTGCGCCAGACGCTGCTGCTGGTCGCCGAACTCGGCGGCCCGCCGCTGCTCGCGGCGCTGGCCGTCGGCGTCGTGATGTCGCTGATCCAGGCGGTGATCCAGGTCCAGGAACCCACGCTCGCCTACCTGCCGAAGGTGCTGGCGATCGGCGGCGTGCTCGCGCTGATGGGCTCCTTCGCCGCCGCCTCCCTCAGCCACTACGCGCGCGACATCTTCGACGCGGTAGTGATGGTCGGCAACGGTTGAACCCCGCGGACCCCGCACTCGCCGCCTTCCTTGCGCATCTGCCAGGGGGCGTGTTCGCGCTGCTCCTGGTCTTCGCCCGCGTCGCCGGCACCGTCATGCTGCTGCCCGGCTTCGGCGAGCAGCAACTCCCGGCCATGGTGCGCCTCGCGATCGCCCTTGCCCTCGCGTTGGTGCTCGCCCCGGTTCTCGGCCCCATGCCGAAACTACCCGCCGCCCCGCTGGAACTCGCCCGCCTGCTGGCCGCGGAAACCGCGACCGGCCTCTGGCTCGGCTTCCTCGCCCGGACGCTGGCGCTCGCGCTTCCGGCCGCCGGCAGCCTCGCCGCGGGCGCGCTCGGCCTCGCCAACGTGCTGCAGCCGGACAGCGAACTCGGCCCCGGCGCCTCCGCCCTCGCCGCCGGCCTGCAACGCGCGGTGCCGGCGCTGGTACTTGCCGCCAACCTGCACGTGCCGCTGCTCGAGGCCCTGCGCGGCAGTTACAACCTCGTACCGATCGGCCACGTCCTGCCCGCGGCCTCGCTCGGCACCGTGCTGCCCGCGGTCGCGGACGCCTTCACGCTCACGCTGCGCCTCGCCGCCCCGTTTCTCTTCGCGGGCCTCGTGTGGTCCGCGGTGCTCGGCCTCGCCGCCCGCCTCGTACCCCGGCTGCAGATCTACTTCGCGGCCCTGCCTGGCCAGGCCCTCGCCGGCCTGCTGCTCCTCGCGGGCCTCGCTCCGATGCTGCTCGGCGCCTGGACGCGCGCGATGGCGCACGCGTTCGCGCTCCTCGCCGGCCACTAGCCCATGGCCGCGGAGGAAGCCGGCGACCGCACGGAACAGCCCACTCCGCGCCGCCTCGCCAAGGCTGCGGAATCCGGCGACGTCCCTCTCTCGCCCGAGGTCCAGCCCTTCGCGGTGCTCGGCATGGCGGCCGCCCTCGCCGCGTTCGCGGGTGCCACCGCCATGGGACATACCGCGCACAACCTCGCCTGGATTCTCGCCCATCTCGACACACTGACGCCCACGCAGGCGCTGCGCCGCGCGCTCTGGGTCGTGGCCGCCATCACGCTCCCGCTCGGCGCCGCCGTCGCCCTCGCCGCCGTCGCCGCGGTCGGCCTGCAAACCGGGCTGCGACCTCGGCTGAGCGCCCTGTTGCCGGACGTCTCCCGTCTCTCACCCCGCCGAGGCCTCGCGCGCCTCGGCGGCCTCGCGACCCTCGGCGAGGCCGGCCGCTCCCTCGTCAAGCTCGCGGTGCTGACCGCGGTCGCCTTGCACGTGCTCGCACCCTCCACCGCCCTCCTCGGCGCCATGTTCCACGCGACCACGTTCGGCTTCGCTGCGACATCGGCCGCCATGCTGCTGCGCCTCCTCGGCGCCGCCGCACTTGCCCAGGGCGTGCTGGCGCTGCTCGACCACCTGCGCGTCCGCCGCGCCTGGCTTTCCCGCCTGCGCATGACGAAGCAGGAACTGCGCGACGAGCACCGCGAGGCCGAAGGCGATCCCGCCACCAGGGCCCGTCGCCGCCGCCTGCAGATGGCGCGCGGCCGCCGGCGCATGATGGCCGCGGTGCCGAAAGCCGCCGTCGTGGTCACCAACCCCACCCATTACGCAGTCGCACTGGCCTACGAGCGCGGCAGGCCCGGCGCGCCGCGCGTGGTGGCGAAGGGCATGGACCACATCGCCGCGCGCATCCGCGAGATCGCGCGCGAAACGGGCGTGCCCATCGTCCCCAACCCGCCGCTCGCCCGCGCGCTGCACGCCGTGGAACTCGAACAGGAAATCCCGTCCGCCCTCTATCGTGCCGTTGCCGAACTGATCGCCGGGGTCTGGCGGCTCGGCCCGCATCGGCGCAGCGTCTAGCCATGCGCCCCGCGAACGAGATCACGCCGATGGAGCCCGGTTGATGTGGGGCCGCGGCGTGCTCGCCCGCCTGGTCGCCGCGGACCCGGCGATCGACCTCCTCTTCGCCGACCCCGCCACCGGCATGCTGGTGCTCGACCCCAAGTCGCGCATCCGCCGCTGCAACGCCGCGATGGCGGCACTGGCCGGCATCGCCCCGGAGCGTGTCGGCCTCGACCCGCTCATCCTCTTCGCCGAGCCCGACCGCGCGGCGGTGGAGCGCGAACTGCGCGGCCTGCGCGCGCGCGGCCAGGTGCGTGCGCTCGCCGCCCGCACCGCAACCGGCGCCGAGGTCGCGCTCACCCTGGTCCCCGCCACCGAGCGGGACGGCAAGCTCGCCGCCGTCCTGCTGCGTGCCGCCGACCTCACGCCCCTCCGCGCGCTGGAGGCCCAGCTCGCCCAGAGCCAGAAGCAGCTTGCCCTCGGCCAGCTCGCCGCCGGCATCGCCCACGACTTCAACAACCTCCTCACCGCGGTCCTCGGCAGCGCCGAGGCGATCGCCCACCGCGACCCCGACCCCGCGACGCTGGAGGACGCCGCCCAGATCCGCGCCAGCGCCGAGCGCGGCGGCGCGCTGGTGCGCCAGCTCCTTGCCTTCGGCCGCCAGCAGGTGCTCGCCCCCCGCCCGGTCGCCGTGAACGAGACACTCACCGCGCTGCGCGGCCTGCTTTCCCGCCTCCTCGGCGCCAGCATCCGCCTGGAACTCGCGCTCGAGGAAAACGACCCGGAAGAGAAGGGGCCCATGGTCCGCGTCGACCCCGTGCAACTCGACCAGGTCCTCATCAACCTCGCCGTGAACGCCCGCGACGCGATGGCCGAAAATGGCCGGCAGGGCGGCGGCGTGCTCCGGCTCGCCAGTTCCCATGCCACCCTCCACCGCCCCCTGGTGCCGGAGGGTGCGGCGGTCGGCGGCGGCGCCGAGACCGTCCCGCCCGGCCGCTGGGTCACCATCGAGGTCGCCGACACCGGCGCCGGCATGACCCCGGAGGTGCTGGCCCGCATCTTCGAGCCCTTCTTCACCACGCGGCGCGAAAAGGGCGGTTCCGGCCTGGGCCTCTCCACCGTCCACGGCATTGTCCGCCAGTCGGACGGCTACCTCACCGTCGCCAGCACGCCGGGACAGGGGACGGTGATGCGGGTCTGGCTGCCGCGCTGGGACGGCGCCGCCGAGATCGCGATCCCCAGGCTCCCGCGCGATCCCCCGCCGCGCCCCGCCCTGCCGCGCCCCGCCCCGCCGGCGACATCCGCCACGCCCGCGTCCGAAATTGCGCCCGAACCCGCCCCAGCCGGCCGCACCGTCGTGTTGGTGGAGGACGAGGCCCCGGTCCGCCGCCTCGCCGAGCGTGTCCTCGCAGCCGAGGGCTGGAGCGTCATCGCTGCCGCCGACGCCGAGGAAGCGCTCGCGGCGCTGGACGACGCGGACCCGCCGCGGCCGGACGTTCTGGTAACCGACCTCGCGATGCCGGGAATGGATGGGATCTCGCTGATCGCCGCGGCGCGCAAGCGCCTCGGCCGGCCGGACCTGCCGGCCATCGTCGCCAGCGGCTACGCCGACGCGGCGAGCCGGGCGGAACTGGAGGGGCCTGGCATCGTCTTCATGCCGAAGCCCTATACGCCGCGCGAACTCGCCGCGCGGCTCGCAGACATGCTGTGAACACGGCTTCCGCCGGCATCGTCAGGGATGGCCGGCGGCGGCGACGGCGTGGCTCACGGTGTCAAACAGCGCCTGGACGCCGCCGCCGAGAAGCGCGGCGCCGAACGCGACCAGCGGCACAATGCCAAGTGCGAGGATGGCATATTCGACGGCGCTGATGGCGCGGCGATCCGCGACCAGGCGCCTCAGGAAATCGGACAGGTAGCAGACCATCGGGCGTTCCCCTTTCATGATTCCCGGCAGAAGCAGTCCAACTGCGCGACCAGGGGAACACCCTCCTCCCTTGCCGCCCCACTTATTACGGGACCGTCACCGAATTACGCAAGCAAAACTAGCGTAAACTTTTACTTGAACAATCTACGAAAAAAGACGTTACCTCGGCTCACTACACGGAACCGCCTCCGGCGCACGCGGCGCACAACCCGTCGATCTCGATCACCGCGTGCTCCAGCCGGAACCGTGCGCCTTCCGCCGCGATCGCGACGGCCTCGGCTACATGGTGGTCATCGAGTTCCGTCACAGCCCGGCACTGACGGCAAATCAGAAACTGCACAAGCGTGTGCTCGTGATCAGGCTCGGCGCAGGCAACGAACGCACCCAGCCGCTCGATCCGGTGCACCAGCCGCCGCCCCAGCAGGAAGTCGAGCGCCCGGTAGATGGTGGGCGGCGCCGCCCGTCGCGCGGTCTGCAACCTCTCCAACAATTGATACGCGGTCAGGGGTCGCTCGGCTCGCAACACGAGCGCCAACACCGCGCGGCGCAGCGGCGTCAGCGTCTCGCCGTCTCGCGCGCATGCCTCCGCTGCGGCATTGAGTCGACGTTCGAGCGAAAGCGTCGAAGAAGCTGATTCGTCGGTTGCGCGCTTGGCGGTCACGGCGCCGGACGCTAAGCCAAACGACGTCCATCCGCCACCGCAGGTTCACGCCATGTCCGTGCGTATCGTCGACATCGTGGAAGTCACGCGCCCGATCGCCTCGCCCATCCGCAACGCCTATATCGACTTCAGCAAGATGACGACGAGCCTGGTCGCCGTCGTCACCGATGCGGTGCGCGACGGCAGGCGTGTCATCGGCTACGGCTTCAACTCCAACGGCCGCTACGGCCAGGGCGGGCTGATCCGCGAGCGCTTCGCGCCCCGCATCCGCGAGGCCGACCCCGCGAGCCTCCTCGACGCCGAGGGCACGAACCTCGACCCGGACCGCGTCTGGGCCGCGATGATGGCCAACGAGAAGCCTGGCGGCCACGGCGAGCGCTCCGTCGCGGTCGGCACGCTCGACATGGCAATCTGGGACATCGCGGCAAAGATCGCCGGCAAGCCCTTGTTTCGCTTGCTTGCCGACCGCGCCGGCCGGCAGCCGAATCCCCACGTCTTCGTCTACGCCGCGGGCGGCTATTACTACCCCGGGAAGGGCACGGCGCAGCTCCGCGCCGAGATGCGTTCCTATGTCGACCGCGGCTACACGGTCGTGAAGATGAAGATCGGCGGCGCGTCCCTCGCCGAGGACCAGGCCCGCATCGAGGCGGCGCTGGAGGAAATCGGCACCGCCGCCCAACTCGCCGTCGACGCCAACGGTCGCTTCGACCTCGAGACCGCCATCGCCTATGCCGAAATGCTCCGCGCCTACCCGCTGTTCTGGTACGAGGAGGCCGGCGACCCGCTGGACTATGCGCTCCAGGCCACGCTCGCCGAATTCTACCCGGGCCCCATGGCCACCGGCGAGAACCTCTTCAGCCATCAGGACGCCCGCAACCTCCTGCGCTACGGGGCCATGCGCCCGGACCGCGACTGGCTGCAGTTCGACTGCGCGCTCTCCTACGGCCT
>JAJYFW010000094.1 GCA_021785335.1 Pseudomonadota bacterium | reverse complement strand
GCCGTTCGGCCGCACCACTTCCTGCGCGGCAAGGTCGATGGTGATGCGCGAGTTGGCGCCCAGCTTCGCGTCCTCCATCAGCTGGTCGATCACCGCGCGCGGCAGGCGGACGGGCAGGATGCCGTTTTTGAAGCAGTTGTTGTGGAAGATGTCGGCGAAGTCAGGCGCGATGACGCAACGGATGCCGAAATCGAGCAGCGCCCAGGGCGCGTGCTCGCGCGACGAGCCGCAGCCGAAATTCTCGTGCGCGATCAGGATCTGCGCGTGGCGGTACGGCTCCTGGTTCAGGACGAACCCGGGCCGCTCCTTGCCGTCCGCGTCGTAGCGCAGCGTGTCGAACAGGTGCACGCCGAGCCCGCTGCGCTCGATCGTCTTGAGGAAGCGGGCTGGGATGATCTTGTCGGTGTCCACGTTGGCCATCGGTAACGGGGCCGCGACCGCGGTCAGGGTGGTGAAGGGTTTCATCGTGCCAGCTCCCGCACATCGGCGAGCCGTCCCATCACGGCCGCCGCCGCCGCCATTGCCGGGGAGAGCAGGTGCGTGCGCCCGCCCGGTCCCTGGCGGCCCTCGAAATTCCGGTTCGACGTGCTCGCGCAGCGCTGGCCCGCCGTCAGCTTGTCGGGGTTCATGCCGAGGCACATCGAGCAGCCCGGCTCGCGCCACTCGAACCCGGCCTCGGTCAGCACGCGGTCGAGACCCTCCTCCTCGGCCTGGCGCTTGACGATGCCGGAGCCGGGAACCACCAGCGCGCGCACGCCCGGCGCCACCCGGCGCCCGCGCGCGACCTCGGCCGCGGCGCGCATGTCCTCGATGCGCCCGTTGGTGCAGCTGCCGATGAACACCATGTCGACCGGCACCTCGGCGAGCTTCTGCCCGGGCTTGAGCGCCATGTACTCGAGCATGCGCTCCACCTGCGCGCGCTTCGCCTCGTCGGCGATGTCGCCCGGGTCCGGCACCACGCCGGTGATCGGTGCCACTGCCTCCGGGCTGGTGCCCCAGGTCACCATCGGCGCGATCGTCGCGGCGTCGATCTCGACCACCTTGTCGTAGTGCGCGCCGGGGTCCGACGGCAGCGTCTTCCACCAGGCGATCGCGCGCTCCAGCGCCTCGCCCTGGGGCGCCATCGGCCGGCCACGGACGTATTCGAACGTGGTTTCGTCGGGCGCGATCATGCCCGCGCGCGCGCCGCCCTCGATCGTCATGTTGCAGACCGTCATGCGCCCGGCCATGTCGAGCGCGCGGATGGCGGAGCCGGTGTACTCGATCACGTGCCCGGTGCCGCCGGCGGTGCCGATGCGCCCGATGATGGCGAGCACGATGTCCTTGGCGGTGACGCCGAAGGGAAGGGTGCCCTCGACCGCGACCTTCATGTTCTTCGCCGGCTTCTGCAGCAGCGTCTGGGTGGCGAGCACGTGCTCCACCTCCGAGGTGCCGATGCCGAAGGCGAGCGAGCCCAGCGCGCCGTGCGTCGAGGTATGGGAGTCGCCGCAGACGATGGTCATGCCCGGCAGCGAGGCGCCGAGTTCCGGCCCGATGATGTGGACGATGCCCTGCCGCTCGTCGAGCAGCGGGATGTAGGGCACGCCGAACGCCGCGACGTTGCGCTCCAGCGTCTCCACCTGCAGGCGCGAGTCGGCCTCCTTGATGCCGGACTTGCGGTCGGTGGTGGGAACGTTGTGGTCCACCACGGCGATGGTGGCGTCCGGCCGGCGCACCCGGCGGCCGGCCATGCGCAGGCCCTCGAAGGCCTGCGGCGAGGTCACCTCATGGACGAGGTGGCGGTCGATGTAGAGCACGCAGGTGCCGTCTTGCAGGCGCTCGACGACGTGCGCGTCCCAGACTTTATCGAAGAGTGTCTTGGCCATGTTTCCCCCAAACGAGACCAGGGCTCCGCCCTGGACCCGCCAAGGGCCCGCGGCCCTTGGATCCCACTCGATGGGGCCCGGGGCCCGAAGGCCCCGGCGGGGTGCGGGGGCGGAGCCCCCGGCCTGTTATTCCGCCTCGTTCTCGCGCGCGCGCTCGGCGATACGCGCCGACTTGCCGCGCCGGTCGCGCAGTTAATAGAGCTTCGCGCGGCGCACATCGCCCTGGCGCACCACGGAAATCTCCGCGATCGTCGGCGCATAGAGCGGGAACACGCGCTCCACGCCCTCGCCGTAGCTGATCTTGCGCACCGTGAAGTTGCTGTTGATGCCCTTGTTCGAGCGTGCGATGCACACGCCCTCGAAAGCCTGGGTGCGGGTGCGCTCGCCCTCGATCACGCGCACGGAAACGCGCAGCGTGTCGCCCGGGCGGAACCGCGGCACGGGCCGCGCCGCCGTCAGCTTCGCGATCTGCTCGGCCTCAAGGGTCTGGATCATGTTCATCGGCTTAAACTCCTCAAGCGCGACCCCTTAGGGCCCCGCGCCGGTTGTTGCAACGTGTCATCGCGCATGCTTGCCGCGCATTTCGTCCGCCGGATTGCCCGTCCGCCCGTCCGCCGGGCGGCTATCCCATAGGTCCGGCCGTCGCTCACGCGTGGCGCGCGCCGCCTCCTCCCGCCGCCAGGCCGCGATCGCGGCGTGGTTGCCGGAAAGCAGCACCGGCGGCACCGCGCGGCCCTGCCACTCCGCCGGGCGGGTGTAGTGCGGGTATTCCAGCAGTCCGTCGGCGAAGCTTTCCTCGGCGGCGCTCTCGGCCGTGATCGCGCCGGGCAGCAGGCGGACCGTCGCCTCCAGAAGCGCCATTGCCGCCACCTCGCCGCCGGCGAGCACGAAGTCGCCCAGCGAGACCTCCTCCATGCCCCGCGCCTCGATCAGCCGCTGGTCGATGCCCTCGAACCGGCCGCACAGCACCACGACGCCCGGCCCGGCCGCGAGCGCCCGCGCACGGGCCTGGTCGAAGCGGCGGCCGCGGGGCGTGAGGCAGATCGCGGGGCGCCCGTTCTCGGTCCCCGCCAGCGCCGCGTCCGCCACGTCCGGCCGCAGCACCATGCCCGCGCCGCCGCCGAACGGCGTGTCGTCCACGTTGCGGTGCGGGCCGATGCCGAAGTCGCGCAGGTTGCGCAGTTCCAGCGACCACAACCCGGCTTCCAGCGCGCGCCCGGGAATCGAGATTCCGAGCGGCCCCGGGAACAGTTCCGGGAACAGCGTCGCGACCGTGGCGCGGAAGGTCACGTCGCCTCCCCGATCACTTCCGCCGGCGGCACCACGGTGATCCTGCGGCCGGCAAGATCGACTTCCGGCACAGAGGCGCGGGTGAACGGCACGATCAGCGTGCCCGGCTGCGAGCCAGTGATCTCGAGGCTCGCCCCTGCGCCGTAGTCGTGCACCGCATCGACCGTGCCCAACGCCTTCCCCTCCGCGTCGAACGCCGCCATGCCGACGAGGTCGGCGAGGTAGAACTCGTCCTCCGCGGCCGGCGGCAGCGCCTCGCGCGGCGCATAGAGGCGCAGGTTGGTGAGTTTGGCCGCCGCGTCGCGGTCGCGCACCCAGCGCGTCCCGCCTCCCGCCGCCTCGCCGTCGACCACTTCCCCGATGGCAGCGATCCCCTCGCCGCGCCACTCCAGCACGAAGCGCCGTCCGCGCTCGTCCTGGAGCGGATAGGCGGCGAGGTCGGCGGGCTCCGCGGTGAAGCTGGTGACGTGCACCAGCCCCCGCACACCGTGCGGGCGGCCGATGACGCCCATGGCGATCAGGCCGCCCGACATCCGTCTTTAGGAAGCCGCCGCTTCCTTCGCCCGCTCCTGCGCCTTCTTGCGCGGGGCGGACTTCTTCGGCTGCTCGCGCACCGCGGGCTTCGGGCCGAGGCCGGCCTGGCCCATGAAGCGCGCCACGCGATCGGTCGGCACCGCGCCCTGCGCGACCCAGTGGGTCACGCGCTCGCCATCGAGCTTCACGCGGTCCGCGTGGTCGGCGGGCAGCATCGGGTTGTAGTTGCCCAGCCGCTCGATGAAGCGCCCGTCGCGCGGCGAGCGGCTGTCGGCCACCACGATGTGGTAGTAGGGGCGCTTCTTGGCGCCCGCGCGCGCCAGGCGAATCTTCAGGCTCATTCGTTGTCTCTCCGTTACAGTATCGTTGTAAAAACCCGTTAGAAACGGCGGCCGGACAGCAGGGCGCCGAGGCCGGCACGGGCCAGCCCCTTCTGCCCCAGCTTGTTCATCCGCTTCATCATCGTGGACATGTCGTCGAACTGCTTGAGCAGCCGGTTGACGTCCTGCGCCGTGGTGCCGGAGCCGGCGGCGATGCGCCGCTTGCGGCTCGCCTTCAGCATGTCCGGGTTGCGCCGTTCGGCCGGCGTCATCGAGGAGATGATCGCCGCCTGGCGCTTCAGCATCGTCTTGTCGATGTTCGCGTTCTCGATCTGCTGCGCGAGCTTGCCGGCGCCCGGCAGCATCGAGATCAGGCTCTGCACCGAGCCCATCTTGGTGATCTGCTGCAGCTGCTTCGCGTAGTCCTCGAGGTCGAACTTGCCGCGCGCGATCTTCTTCGCGAGCTTCTCGGCCTCCTCCTGCTCCACCACCTCCGCGGCGCGCTCGACGAGGCCGACCACGTCGCCCATGTCGAGGATGCGCCCGGCGACACGGCCGGGGTTGAACTCCTCCAGCGCATCGAGCTTCTCGCCGAGGCCGATGAGCTTGATCGGCGCGCCCGTCACCGCGCGCATGGAGAGCGCGGCACCGCCGCGCGCGTCGCCGTCCATCCGCGTCATCACGATGCCGGTGACGCCGACGCGCTCGTTGAACGCGCGCGCGGTGTTGACCGCGTCCTGGCCGGTCATCGCGTCGACCACCAGCAGTGTCTCGACCGGCTTCGTCTCCTCGCGGATCGCCGCGACCTCGTTCATCAGCGCGTCGTCGATCGAGAGGCGGCCGGCGGTGTCGAGCAGCACCACGTCGTAGACCTCGCGCCGCGCCGTCTCCATCGCGCGCCGCGCGATCTGGAGCGGCGTCTCGCCGGCGACGATCGGCAGGGAGGCCACCTCCGCGCGCTCGGCGAGTTGCTGGAGCTGCAACTGGGCGGCCGGGCGATGGGTGTCGAGGCTCGCGAGCAGCACCTTGCGCCGCGCGCGGGTGCGCAGGCGCAGGCCGAGCTTGCCCGTCGTCGTCGTCTTGCCGGAGCCCTGGAGGCCGACCATCAGGATCGGGATCGGCGCCGGCGCGTTGAGGTCGAGCGGCACCACCTCCGCGCCGCCCAGCGCGTCCACCAGCGCGTCGTGGACGATCTTGACCACCATCTGGCCCGGCGAGACCGCGGCGATGACCTGCTGGCCCACCGCCTCCGCCCGGACCTTGGTGATGAAGTCGCGCACCACCGGCAGTGCGACGTCGGCGTCGAGGAGCGCGAGGCGGATCTCGCGCATCGCCTCGTCGACATCGGCCTCGCGCAGCGCGCCGCGCCCGCGCAGGCGGTCGAAGACCTGGGTCAGCTTGCCGGAAAGAGCCTCGAACACGATAGAACCCACCTGGCGCCAAAGACGGCGCGAACGCCCCAAAACCAATCGCGCCGCTGCGCGAACCCTCGCGGAGCGGCGGACCTGTCCGCGGCCCCTATGGTCCGGGGTGGGCGGGAAGTCAAATCGGACTGCCGGGGTGCCGAAGCCGGCGTAATTGGGTCGTCACGCGCGACGAGACGTGATAGGGTAATATCCAATTAATGAGTCGGTTCCCTTTCCGCAGAACGGAGGGCCATCAATGGCTGATTTCGTCTGGTTCCCTGTGACCGGAAACGGTCAGTCCGCGAGCAACCCGTTCACGTGGCACGGCGGCCAGCAGAGCTGGAACACGGCGGCATACTGGGGGCAGGACAACCTCCTGAACCTCACACAGCCACCGCCCGCGGGTTCCGTGCCGGGGAGCGGCACTGGCGCTTCCTCCGGGTTCGGCAAGGACAACGTCTACATTGTCGCTGGCTCCATCGGGACGACGGTATTCAGCCTCTACACGCCGGACCCGGCCAAGGGCGACCCGTACATCGCCTCCAACACCTACGGCGTGGACATCACCCTCAGCTCCGGCACCGTCGGCATCGGCAACCTCTCGATGGCGGAGTTCAACGTCTCCCCAAACGGCAACCCGATGTATCCGGTCGTGTACGTCCAAGGCGGAGCGACGCTCGACATCACGGGCAACATCTCCAGTTCCGTCGTCGCCGTCACGCCAACCATCTCGACGCTATTGGGGCCATTGGGCGGCACCGTCACGGCCACCGGCGGTGGCGTCCTGGCCCTCAACACCGGCGGCGTGGTCGAGGTCGCCGGCGGCGTTCAGCAACAGACCTATTTCCTCTTCCAGGACGGCGCCGGCGAGCGCCTGGTCCTGGGCAGCGCCACAAACCCAGCGCTGAGCAACTTCAACGGCACGATCGAGGGGTTCGGCGGCGGCAACACGATCGAGCTCCAGGGCGTGCCCTATACGGGCAAACACGCGGAGACGCTCGGCAGCAACGGCGTCCTGACGGTCTACGGGAGCGGCGTTAACTACATCGAGCACATCTTTCCCGTCACTGCCGGCGAGACGGTTGTCGCCAGCGCGCTTCCCGGCGGCGCCGGCACCGAGCTCACAGTCGCCTGCTTCGCGTCCGGCACGCGGATCATGACCGCGCGCGGCGAGGTCGCGGTCGAGGACCTGCGCGAGGGCGACCTCGTCGCGACGGCGGAGGGTACCGCCCCGATCGTCTGGCTCGGCCATCGCCGCCTCGACTGCCGCCGCCATCCGCGGCTCGCGCCTGAGGCGCGCGGCTCGCGCTTGCGCGCGCCGCGGGCGAGCAGGCTCGGAAGCGCGCCCGAGCAGAGCGCGCTCGTCCAGTCCTCGCACAGGGCGACCGCGGTGGCGGGCTTGAAAGCGCGCGGGTTCATGCTGGCCTCGATCCACAGTCCATCG